>JAXHVO010000069.1 GCA_034189135.1 Thermodesulfobacteriota bacterium
ACCTTTAACGAGTTGCCAATGCAAGTAAATTATGCATTTTCTGGAAAATCTTCGTTTTACTTCTATGCGATTTTACATCGTAAATTCAAACAGTTTTCAATTGTCGTTCAGACACTAGTTATTTTCATTTTCAGTGTCTTCGTCAGATACCGCCTGGCAGGTTTTACGTCTCAAAATCAGGTCTGCCATTTTGGTTCTAAACTTACGATAAAATTGAAATTGGCTGACAATCGTCCAGATAATAATGATAAAAAGAATCAATGAAACCGGCCGGGTGAAAACGGGCATAAAACTTCCCTGTGATACCATCAACGCCCGTCGCAGATTTTCGTCTGCCATTGGACCGAGAATCACACCGATGACCAACGGTGCGATGGGATAACCCATTTCCGTTAAGAAGTAAGCAATGATGCCCACCGGCAGCATCAGGTAGAGGTTGAAAATATTCAGCCCCAACGAATAAGATCCGATGATGCACAGCACACCGATAATCGGCATAAAGATCTGGGTGGGAATCCGCAGCACCTTAACCACTTGTTTGGCCAGCAGCATGCCGGAAACCCACATGGCCATGGATGCCAACAGCAGGATGGCGGCCACTTCCATGATGAACGTGGGGTGTTCAAAAGTAATCATGGGACCCGGCGTTACCCCATGCAGCATAAGCGCCCCCAACAGCATGGCAGCAGGCGGGCTGCCGGGGATTCCCAGGTTCAGCAATGGGATCTGCGCACCACCCACACAAGCATTGTTAGCTGTTTCGCTGGCCAATACGCCTTTTAGTTCACCTTTGCCAAAGGTTTCCGGATGTTTGGATGTGTTTTTGGCCGTTCCGTAAGAGACCCAACCGGCAATGTCTTCTCCGATGCCGGGCACGGCTCCGATACCGACACCGATCAAGGCCGATCGGATGATCGCGGGAATGTTACGGATAATGGTACCGATTTCCGGGATAATGCGCTGGAGCTTCTGGGTTTCGCCGATTTGAAAGCGATCTTTAAGCACCTGAATAATTTGAGGGATACCGAAAGCCCCGATGAGCACCGGTACCACCTCGACACCACTTTCCAGTTCGGTAATACCAAAGGTGAAACGTGGGTAGAATTGAAGCAGATCCCGACCCACACAAGCCAGAAAAAGCCCTAAAAAACCGGAGATCCAGCCTTTAATGACCAGATCGGGGCTGGTCAGTGTGCCGCTGATCAGAATGCCGAAAAAGGCCAGCAGAAAAAATTCAAACGAAGTAAATTGCAGTGCAAAGTAAGAAATTAACGGTGAGATGCTGACCACAAAAATGATACTGATGGACGTGCCGATGGCGGAAGCCGTGGTGGTCAATCCGATGGCCCGGCCCCCTTCGCCCTTGCAGGCCAGAGGGTATCCGTCCAAAGCGGTGGCGGCAGCGGCGGCTGTTCCGGGAATATTGATCAAAATGGACGCATAGGATCCACCATAGGTTCCGCCGACATAAATGGCTAACAGGCACACCATGGCAAGGGCCGTATCCATACCGTAGGTCAATGCGGTTAGCAGGGCCACCCCCAGTGTGGAAGTCAAGCCCGGCATGGCACCGAAAATAATTCCCAAAATCACCGATCCAAAAAGGATGGCCAGGTTCACCGGGTCCGAGGCAAGATGAAATACAATTTCAAAAAAAGACCAGATACGGTCAAAAACCATCATAACAGTCAGCACTCCTGCAGGTGAAATTTCTAAAATTCAAAGTACCAAATGGCATCCATGGCCGCCACAATCAGGCCTTCGGTCGGCATGGGAACCAATAAAAGATATTTAAATATCGGGCCGATTAAAAACGGTGTCACCACGGCCAGAATGAGACTGGTTCTATATTTTTTGCGCAGAGCCGGAACGCTGCGAATTAAGAACCAGGTATAGATGCAATAGGATAAAATAAAGACAATCATGAGCCAATCGCTGGCAAAGGGCAGGATCGGCTTCAAAATGGCCGGAGCATTCAGTACAAAGTAAATGATGAAAAAAATGGTTCCGGCCAGATAGAAAACCAGCATTTTTTTCAACAGACGATCATCGTCAAAGTAAAACATGCTGATGAAGACCATCAGAAAATGAACACTGCACAGGAAGAAATCGATCCGGGAAATATTTAAATAGACCAGACTGAAAAATAACACCGTGATTGCGTAAAATCGGATGTTTGATGGGGTTTTCAGAAAACGGGTCATATCCATACTGATCAGCCAGCCAAGGACACGTCTAACCTCTTTCAGCCCAACTTCTTTCACAGCGGTTCGAACCAACAACGCACCCAGCAGCATAATCATGGCACCGACGAACAGGGGAAAAAGTGCGGGTGATACAAACCAGACGTTCTGTACGCCTCCCCAGGAATCTTTCATAGGCATTTTGGCGGCCTGACTGATAATCCATAATCCGAACAGAAAAATGATGCTGCCGGAAAATATGTCCGCCTTGCGTAGCTTATCCTTTTCCATCATGGTAAACGGTCCTTCATTTTTGCCGGTTTGCGTGTTCTCAGTACCTATACGATGCACCTCACCGCTGCAGGGGTCGGAATTCTTAAAGATACCGATCCTTACATCGGTGTTGATTCACCGTGGAATCGAGGAATTTTCCATAGTATGACAGTCGTTCCCTTATACTCCGGCGCAGGGGGTGCGAGAATCCATTTGCTTAGAATAGAGCCATCATAAATGATCATGGGCGCCCATGATCCTCGATTTTTAGGTCACTAAGGCTTTGGAATACCGAGTTTTGCGGGATTGACCGTAGCGGCTTTTAATTCCCACAGTGTCCATGCAAAATTGGACTCCAAGGCGCTGAATACTTTTTTTGACTCCGCCCCGGTTTTGCCCGAAAGCAGGTAGTAATTTTCTTTGGCCCAGTTTTTGACTTTGCTGGTGGCCATTGCTTTTTTAAATGCCTTCACCAGAGTTGCCTTGGCTGCTTTAGGCGCGTCGGCTGGAACGGCAAATCCGATCGCTTGAGAAATAGGCAGATATTTGGATAATCCGGGATACGAATCAAACGAAGACGGGATCGTTCCCAACCCTTCCACCTTGAAAGAATCCGGGATCAGCATTCCCAGTGCCCTTAATTTGCCTCCGCGCAGAAGCTGCTGTTGTTCTGCCAGAGAAGTGACCACCACCTGAACCTCGCCGGTCATGGCTGCATTCTGGCTGGGAGCGGAACCCTTGTAGGGAATAAAGTTAAAGTCGGCCCCGGAGCCGTTTTCCACTGCCAGCAGATTCAAATGGTGAATGGAGCCTGCACCGCTGGCTGCCGCTTTGATGCTGTTGGGTTTTTTCTTGGCAGCTTCAATGAGGTCCTTAAGGGTTTTGTAAGGCGTGTCAGGTGTGACGGATAGTACATCCGGAGATCCACCCACAATAAAGGTGTCCCACACATCGAACTTCTTGTTCCAGCCCCCCTGGACACCGGCAGTGACATTCGATTCGGAAAGACCGCACAGCGTATATCCATCGTGGGGCCGGGAGTAGGCATAGCTCATTCCCACCGAACCGGCCACACCTCCCGTTTTGTTAATGACGTTGACATTCACACCCAGGAATTTTGACATCTCAGCGTGGATAATTCGGTTGCAGGTATCGGTTCCACCGCCGGCGCCCCAGACGACCACGGCTGTGATATTTCGTTTGGGAAAGCTTTTGGCATACACACCGGTCGTTACCGCCAACAATATTACCAGACAGATAAGTAAAATCTTTCTCATTTGATTATTCCTCCGCTTAAATTTGTTGTTTAAATGAGCTCAAAGCATTGCCGGTCACCCTTGCCATCTTAACCTTTGATTTAAGCCAGCCATAGAGTAAAACTTTGTTTCATTGCTGATTCTTCCATGCCATGTTTGTCAATCCTTTCGAGCGGGCAAGGAGCTTGGCCGACCGATTTGCTTTGAGCGACCCTTCCTATTTTTTTATCCCCCCTTTCTATTTTGCGTTTCCTGCATAATGCCGATTAAAGCCTCGTGAAAGACAAAAAGAACAGATCCGCAGCTAAATGAGCGAAAAATTATAATGACGCTTATCCCTCTATATTATTCTAAATCCAACCCGCGGTGTTAAAGTGATCGGAAACAAATGTTCCCGGCGGTACCAGGCGGTTGCAATATTTCATATCCTCACTGTTTAACTTAATTTTGCTTGCCGAAAGTAATTCCTTTAAATGATTTAGGGTTCTGGGGCCGATGATGACGGAAGTGACTGAATGGTTCCTTAGAATCCAGGCCACTGCTATTTGAGCCAAAGTGCAGCCCTTTGCTGATGCACACCTGTTCAGATCGAGAGCGACGTCAACCCCTTTCTGTGTAATACGTTCTGCAAATATTTTTTTTTGTGAACCACGGCTTTGTTTTGGCAGTCTGGCCGCATTCTTATATCGACCGGCCAACACACCCTGAGCCAGTGGGGACCACGTCATCATTCCCAGATCGTAAGCCTGGCACATGGGTAAAATCTCATTTTCTATGCGGCGATCAAGCAGGTTGTACGGTGATTGTTCACAGATAAACTTGGGATACCGGTTGGTCTCGGCAATCCATAGTGCTTCGACCACCCGCCAGGCTGGATGGGTGGAGCAGGCGATATATCTGATCTTTCCCTGACGGATCAGAAGATCCAAAGCTTCCAGAGTCTCTTTCTGGGGTACGCTGAAATCTGTCCGATGTAAAAAGTAAATGTCGATGATGTCTGTTTTTAGCTGTTTGAGGCTCTTTTCGCAGGCATTGATGATGTGGTACTTAGTGTTTCCGCAATCGTTCGGTCCATTGCCTGTTTTACTAAAGACCTTGCTGGTAATGAGGACTTTTTGACGTTTGTGGCTTTTAACCAATGCATCGCCCAGTATTTTTTCACTTTGACCGTCGGCATAAACATCGGCGCAGTCAATAAGGTTGATACCGGCATCGATAGCTGCATCAATTATGTTTACAGCTTCTGAAGCCGGGGTGGGATATCCAAAATTCATGGTTCCCAGTGCCAGCTCGGAAACTTTTAGGCCTGATCTTCCCAGACGCCGGTAATTCACAAGATCTCCCCTCCTATGACAATAGATGCTGCAATGCGGCTAATGGTTGACAGCCAATGATCGCTTTCCGATTTCATTCTTTAAAAAATCAATGGTACGGATAAAATGCTGTCGCATAAGCTCTTCGGCATCGGCAGATTCACGACTGCAGATCGCCTCAATCATTGCCCGATGTTCGTGTATGGTTTCATCCGGCGGCCGCACCAATCCTTCTGAAGAAATCACCTGATATGAAAAACTAATGATATTATACACTTGTAAAATGCTTTTTAAAAATTCCTTGGATCCGATTTCAGTGACGTAGCTGTGAAACTGCCGATCCTCCCTGGCGTACGCCTTGTATTGGGTATGTTTGATGGGGGGTGAAAACTGCTTGAAAAAACGGCTGAGCTTGTTAATTTGGCTATCACTGATACAAATTGCCGCCCTTCTGGCCGCCAGTCCTTCGAGCACTTCCCGTAATTCAAATATGGTGACCATTTCCTGAACGGTAAACAGGCGGACAAAAAAACCTTTGCGGGGCTTGGCTTCAACCAGTTTTTCTTTTTCCAGATACTTGAGTGCGCTGACCAGCGGGGTTCGGCTGATGCCCAGCTCATGGGCCAATTTTTCCTGAGGGATTTTATCTCCGGGTAGAAGTTTGCGGTTAATGATCATTTCTTTGATAATCAGGTAAGCCTTTTGATCCAGATTTTCGTATTCCGCTCCCAGGTTTTTCATCCATCCTCCTTTCCAGAAGATCTAACGACTCGACGGGAATAAGCTTTAGATTAGAGAGAAACACACCTAACCACATTTTGCATTTTGTATGCAAAATTTAGTATGCAGAACTCCTAGTATCTGTCAAGAAAAATCTTCGTTTTTTATCTTGAATTATAATATCGTCTGTTTTGTTGCAGTGTTAAGGGAAAGCATTGGAAAGGGATTTCAAGAAAAATTTCTGTTTCGCATCATTAAACTGATTCCAAACCATGGACCGTCAGGATAAAAATGTTTTTTTTATTTTTTACCGTGAAGCAAACCAATGGTACGACGTTGAGTTAAAATTTATAGGAAGCTCAGCACAAGCAGAAGAAGCGGAAGAACCACCACCAACATTGCTGTGGTAAAAAACCAGCACGAGTTGGCCAGGTCGATATCCAGGTCGTATATCGATGGAGGGATCAAGGCGTTGAAAGCCACCGGCATGGCGGAAAGAATAACGATCACTTTCAAGGGGAGACCGTTATCGATGGTATCAAAACCGATGAGATAGGCCAAGCAAACGGTCAACACCGGCACCAATACGAATTTTATAATAGATACGGCCACGCATTCTTTTATATAGTCCTGCACTCGTCTGAACTTGAGCGCCATACCGATAGAGGCAAGCAATAAAACGGTCCCCAAGGGTACACAGACAGCAACGATTGACTTGAATATCGCCGGACGGTTTAAGTTGCTGATATTTAATACACCTCCTAAAATAATACTCGATAAGGCAACAATGATAAAGGGATCCTGCAACAGATCTTTCAGTCGCCGGGTGATCTGTTCATCTTTATCGCTGCTGCTATAATACTTGGCAATGGGGAACCCGACTGCATAATAAGACAACTCTTCAAACAATTTATAGATGGGTACCAGCGCAAATCCGGTCTCACCTAAAAACACAAAACAGATCAGAGCGCCAATGGAGCCGATATTGGTAAAGGAGCCGCAGCCGAACATGGCGCCGATTTTACGCGGTTTGAGTCTGAGTAAACGAGCGGCAAGTAAGGCCAGAATCCCACCGGACATCAGCGCAAAAAGACCGTTAAATGGTAAAGCTGCCAAACGCACATCATGTATGCTGGCGACCCAAATGGCGCCGACAATGGCAATAGGATTGATAAACAGCAGGGCTATCTTCTGGAGTAGTTTGCGCAAGGTATCAATCGGTATGGGGAGGTTTAAACGGCCGCGTTGAACCAGGATTTGAATTCCATATCCTAAAAGCAAGCCTAATAAAATGATGCTGAAGGAATAGATAAATTTGGACATTATCACATTGTCAAAAAATGAAAAGTTAAGATCAATTTAGCAGACCGAATAGACATCGAAACTATAACTGCCAGGCAAAACATTTGCAAGAACCATCATCCAGACATCACAGTCCAATGGCTTCTGTGTTCTTTTTCATTGAGGACTTGTTTGACAAAGCAATACGTTTTTTTTAATATATCAGCCACATCAAAAAAGCGTTAATCAGTTGATGAGAGCAAAAGATATACACGCCAGATGGAAAATACCCTTATTATCTTTAGGTTAATATCTTACTGACTGTTTTTGTAAGATATCGGGTAAAGGATATGAAATAATGGTTAATAAAAGAAAATGTAAAATAATCGTTTCTGTAGCTCCTGTGGGAAAGGAAGTACCGGAGACTTCGTTCAATCCAATCACCCCTGAGGAAGTGGCTGAAGAGGTAACGGCCTGTGCCGAGGCCGGCGCCAGCATGGTGCATCTGCATGTGCGTGACCGTTATGGAAACCAAACAGCCGATTTAACCGATTTTTCACAAACCCTTGATCGCATTCGGCCGGCCTCGGACATCATTATTCAGGGATCCACCGGCGGTTTGGTGGACCTTTCCGTGGAAGAACGCAGTACAGCCTTGAATGACCATCGGGTGCAAACCGCCTCACTGAATATGGGATCGGTCAATTTCGGCGATGAGGTCTATGTCAACACACTGCCGAATATTCAATACTGGGCCCGTCGCATGGCAGAAGAAAGAATCGTTCCGGAGCTGGAAATTTTTGAAGCGGGAATGATTCCTGTTTATAAGCAACTGATGGCAAAAACCGTTTTGCGAAAACCGTTTTCTTTCAACTTCATTCTTGGTGTAGAATGGGGGATGCCGGCAGTTCACCAGAGCCTGTTTTTTTTGACCTCGTTTCTGGACCAACCGATTCCATGGGGCATCACTCATGTCGGGATGACCGATTTTTCACTGCTGGCAACTGCGATTGGTTTGGGGGCAGCCGTTGTGCGGGTTGGATTTGAAGACAGTGCGTTTTATGCACCTGGTAAAGCAGCACATGCCAATGTCGAGCTGGTCGAACGGGCGGTGGCATTGGTTCGTCACATCGGATTCGATGTGGCCACCATCGAAGAGGCTCGGGACATTCTGGGGGTTTTAAAATAGCGAACGATCCGGTATTACGAAACGACCAACCTCGATAGGTAGACCTTAGCCAACGATCTTCGTATAACCTTTTGTTTTTATATAGTTAAATTGATACCAGCCTATTTTTTTTGAAATAACAAATAATTGGCTTGCTTTCTCGCCAAATAAGATTATTATATATGCAATCAATTAAGTCCCGTTTAAAGTGCGGGACAGTTTCTTTCTGAAGGAATAACCCATTTATCATAGTGGCACCCTCCAGTTTGCGACGTTGAAAATTTTATAAAAGGAGGATGTTATCATGGCCAATGGAACGGTTAAGTGGTTTAACGACCGCAAAGGGTTCGGATTCATTGAGCAGGAAGAAGGATCGGATGTGTTTGTTCATCATTCAGCAATTAATGCAGACGGTTTTAAATCCCTCAATGAAGGCGATCGAGTTTCCTTTGATATCGAGCAAGGACAAAAAGGTCCTGCTGCGGCAAATGTCACTGTGATTTAACCTTATTTTCTGAACAAAAGGGGTATTCCTTCCAATACTGAAGGGATGCCCTTTTTTTTGGTTTGAATTTAAACGTATACCATTGGCGATCATCAGACCGTATGCTGTTTCTCAAAAATATATTCTGTTTTAAACGATGAAAAACTTGTATATAAGAAATCGTAAAGAAAGAACTAACCGTTTTTATTATAATTAATATCACTATGACCACGACTACAATAAAATAACCATATTGCACTTGTGTTCTTTCTTAACGATTTCTAATACACTCAGACAGTTTCCTCATTTAAAACGGAACATATTTTTGAGAATTGCTATAGACCTCAATAAGTTCACCTGTCGCTCATTTTCCTGTGGCCAGTATCAAAAATAACAGCCAGCCCGGCTGCACACCCGACGCTGAGGGAAGCTAAATGACTTTCGTTTAATAAAAAATTAACTGAGGGGTCGGGGAGTTTTTCAAGCTCTACTCAGTTCGTCCGGAGAAGCGCCCATTCGCCCGTATCCGCCTTAACAATCATTTCGAGAAACCGGCGTTCGGTCCGCCTAGGCGGAATGAGATTCGATTTGAACCAGCCCCAAGGGACAGAACCCCACGGCAGCGTTGATCGTCTCTGCCTGTATGGATTTAACTGAGAAGATAGGGGGCGTGTACAGAGTACTGAACTTATTTGTTAAGGCTGATACGGGCAAATGGGCGCTTCTCCGGACGAACGACTAACAATCATTAATGCTCAAACGGTTCACCAAAAAGGCCATTGATAAAAAATTTCCCGACTCCTCAATTAACTACCGTGATGGATTATTAAAGGCTTCAATGAAGAAGACACTGGTTATAATATTTTTCCTTATTTCATCGGCAAATACCCTGTTTGCCGATGGAGTCTTTGCAAAAAGCCCTTCAACCATTTCCTGGGGTTTATTAATCATCAGCCTGTTCGGCGGTTTGGCTCTTTTCCTGTATGGAATGGAAAAAATGAGCGAAGGGATGAAAAAATCCGCCGGAAACAAAATACGGTCTGTTCTTGCGGCTCTGACCAGCAATCGGGTGATCGGACTTTTTGTCGGCGCCTTCGTCACCATGGTGATCCAGTCCAGCAGTGCGACCACCGTGATGCTGGTGAGTTTCGTTCAGGCCGACCTGATGAGCTTTGCCCAATCACTGGGCGTGATCCTGGGTGCCGATATCGGCACCACCATCACCGCCCAGTTAATCGCCTTTAAACTGACCGATTACGCTCTGTTAATGGTCACCATCGGTTTCGGCATGCGTATGTTCGGGAAAAATGATAACGTGAAGAATATCGGGGAGGTCCTGTTGGGATTCGGCATCCTGTTCTTCGGGATGAAGCTGATGAGCGATGCCATGGAGCCGCTTAAGACCTGGCCTGAACTCATCAATCTGATGAAAGGTCTGGAAAATCCGCTGTTGGGTCTGTTCATCGGCACGGTATTTACCGCCCTGATTCAAAGCTCCAGTGCGTTTACCGGCATCGTCATTGTTCTGTCGCAACAGGGATTGATTACACTGGAGGCCGGCATTCCCCTGGTTTTCGGTGCCAATATCGGCACTTGTATTACGGCCGGCCTGGCCAGCATCGGCACATCGCGTGAAGCAAAACGGGTGGCTCTGGCCCATGTTGTTTTTAAGGTTTGCGGTGTCATTTTATTTATTTTTTGGATTCCGGCCTTTGCTGACCTCATTCACGGCATTGCCGCAAAGTTCGAATCCACCCCGGCCCGTCAGATCGCCAACGCCCACACCATTTTCAACGTGAGCCTGGCGCTGATCTTCCTCCCCTTTTCAGCGGTTTTTGCCGGATTTTTGCTGAAAATCCTGCCTAAAAAAGAGAAATTAAAAGGGGTGCTCCCGGCCATACGACATTTGGATGAGAGCATGATTACCACCCCGGAATTTGCCATCGATCTGGCACGGACAGAAATATCACGAATGGCCAGAATACTGGGTCGAATGTTGCGGGCCATCATTATTCCGTTTATCTCCGATGCGAAACTGATCAGCCATGAAGTGCAACCCAAAGATGAAGCCGATCTGCTGATAGAAGAAATACCCACCCAGGATGAAATATATCCTCACCTTACGCTTCGTGAAGGAATTGATATGCGGGAGGAAAAAATTGATTTTATTGATGAAAAAATTGTGGATTACCTCATCCAGGTTGCGCGACAGGAGCTGTCGGATGAGCAGGCCAACGAGGTGTATGGCATGATTACCATTGCCAATGACATGGAGAGCATCGGCGATATCATTCACCGCAATATTCTGCCGCTGGTGGATAAAAAGAAGGAGCTTAACGTCGATTTTTCCCAGGATGGCAAGGAAGAATTGATGATTTATCACACCAAAATGTGCAAACAAATAAGCCGGTTAAAGGAAGCGTTGGATGAACGTAATAAGGAAACGGCGCAAAAAATTATGGCCAAAGAAGAGAAATATTTCAATCTGGAAACAAAATACCGCTTAAAGCATCTGGAACGACTTCACCAGGAACAGATGCAATCGGTGAAAACCCATGAAATTCATATGGAACTGATGGATCTATTAAAACAGGTGAATGTTTACACGGGAAATATCGCCAAAACCTTTCTCCATACGTGGGGGTAAATTTCTCCATGGAGCTTAATGCGATCATTGATCCTGATTACTTTTTTTCTTTCGTCTCTCATCTTCACTTCTTCTGAACCGTAAACTTCTCTTTTCAGGGCCGTCATATGAGGAGGATCCCCCTTTTCTATTATCTTTACCGGAACGGCGATCTTTACCGGATCTTCTATCTTCCATTATTTAAGCCCTCTTTTATTGGTTTTTACACATACCGGCTCAACCGGACAGCCAGCTAAATAGTAATGCAAAAATCATGCAAATCACCTGACGATGCTGAAAATAGGTGAAGCAAATTCCAAACACCCTCTTTCACAGCCGGTGCGTAGCTGCCGGAAAACTGAGTCAAGGTGAAATGTTAAGTGGTGAAAAGCGAGCTAAAAATCTAAATTATCTTTTTATTCAATCAGTTAACCTACATCGGGCATATCGCATTTCCCCGATTAAAATTCGGCATCTTCCATTTGACCTTGAAAAGGTGGCAAGCACTTTAAAACCGACCCAACTAGTATACCGAGATTTCCCCCCTTGCAGGGATAATGACCCAAAAGCATTGAGAATTGAATACCATAAAAACTAAGAAAGAGATTTCTCATACGGCAGTTTCACCTCCACTCGGTCATCCGCACTTATTCAAGGAATTTTTACCACCGCATTCATTATAAACCACAGTTGGTTGTTTTTGGTATGTGATTGACAGTTTGCCTGCATCGCTGTTATTCATTTAAGACCTTGGAAAAATGGCGGTTGTTTTCGGGTTCAGCAAAGGCGATTCGCTTTATTCGGAATACCCACACGACTATATTTAATATTTCAGAGGATGAAGTTTGAACCTGTCGAAGCGAAGCGCAGATTCCAGTCGTCATGGACGCACAAATCAGGTAGATTGGCACCAGACAGCGAAAAGTGCCGTTTTTCAGAGGTCTCATCTGGTGTATGAATGAAATAGATCACGCATGCGTAAAACACATTATTAAACGATAGAACAAGGTTGTCAATAAAAAGAGTAATGGAAACATTCAGCAGGGTCATATTTGACAATTCAAATACAATGGATTCGATTGATTCGGAAAGTGTGGATCTGATCGTTACCTCTCCACCGTATCCGATGATAAAAATGTGGGATGAAATGTTTTGCCGTCAAAACCGGCCCATAAGGGATGCCTTAAAAAAAGCTCACGGCATGACGGCTTTTGAGCTGATGCACCAAGAATTGGACCGGGTATGGAAGGAAGTCTTCCGTGTTTTGAAAAATGGAGGGTTTGCCTGCATTAACATCGGCGATGCCGTCAGAACCATAGGCGGGGACTTTTGTTTATATCCCAACCATGCGAGAATTTTACATTTTCTTCAAGGTGCAGGTTTTAGCGTTTTGCCGGATATTTTATGGAGAAAACAAACCAACGCACCCAACAAATTCATGGGGTCAGGTATGCTGCCGGCCGGGGCCTATGTTACCCTGGAGCATGAATTCATTCTGATCGCGCGAAAAGGTCCAAAAAGGAATTTTAGTAAAAAACAGGAAAAAAGAAACAGACATGAGAGTGCTTTTTTCTGGGAAGAAAGAAACGTGTGGTTTTCAGACATATGGTTTGATGTTAAAGGCGCATCGCAGGTATTGGGTGCCACCGAAAGCAGGACTAAAAGCGCTGCCTTTCCCTTTGAAGTCGCTTACAGGTTGATAAATATGTATTCGGTTAAAGAGGATGTGGTTCTGGATCCTTTTTTAGGGACCGGAACAACCATGGCTGCAGCCATGGCATCCGGCAGAAACAGCATTGGTTTTGAAATTGATGTATCTTTGTGTGATGCAATTGCCGCTATCAAAGACCACATTGTTGATTTTTCCAACCAGCATATCTCCAACCGGATTGAACGGCATATCGATTTTGCCGCAAACTGGATCAAAACAAAGGGTCCGATGAAGCACATCAACAAATATTATCAATTTCCCGTAATTACCGCCCAGGAAACCCAGCTAATGATTAATCACTTACTAGATGCTAAAAAAATGAATGAAAATACATTCAAGGTGACCTATTCCGATAAACCCTAGGAAATTTTTTGCAAAGACTGGGGCCTGGAACCCAACCACGATACCCATGAAACCGTGCAGGGGAAAAAGCGAAAAGCAAAACAGTATCGTTCTTCATTGAGAAAAAAGACGGCGGTCCATTCTCAGCTTAAGCTGTTTGTAAAATAATTGAAAAAACATCATTTCCGTGGTAAATTAACAATGGTCAACCGGATAGATTCAGCCAAGGCGAATTTAGTTAACACGATCCACAACCACGGAACTTGGAAATGACGTCGCCAAGAATACTCCTTAATGCATATCAAATCCGGGCAAAAAAAAATCTGGGCCAACATTTTTTATCTGACCCGGCAACTGCCCGGATGATCGTCAACCGGAGCCGCATTACACCGGAGGATGTGGTTTTGGAAATCGGTGCAGGTCTTGGTGCACTTACTATACCTGCATCCCATACGGCGAAGAAAATTTTTGCGGTTGAAAAAGACAGGCAGATCATAGACCTGTTAAGAACACAGCTGCTTGCCAGTGACATTTCCAATGTTGTTTTAATGGGCAACAACATATTGGATATAGATATAAACACGCTTGTGGACGAGACCAACGGCAAAATGGTGGTGATTGGCAATCTTCCTTATAATATTTCATCACAGATCCTGGTTAAGCTCATAGAATCACGAAGGAATGTTTCCCGAGCCATTCTTATGTTTCAGAAAGAACTGGCGCAGCGTATTACGGCCAGTCCGGGTGGCAAAGATTACAGCCGGCTTTCGGTCATGCTGCAATATTGTGCCAACATCAAATCACTGGCAACCGTCAGGGCCGATTTGTTTTTTCCCAAGCCAAAAGTCGATTCAGCGGTTCTGGAGATAAAATTTAAAGACCAAGCGGATTTCCCTGTCGGCAATGAGTTGCTTCTTTTTGAAGTGATCAAAGCAGCTTTTGGAAAAAGGCGAAAAACACTTAAAAACGCACTTTCAAACAGCATACTCAATATTGATGTGAAAACAGCCCTTGGCGCATTAAATCGTTCAGGGGTTGATTCCGGCCGCCGCGCGGAAACTCTGACTGTTTCTGAATTTGTCAATTTAAGTAACTGTCTGAATGAAGTTTTAGAATTGTCCCCGTAAGGATACGTTTGATGATAAAGTCAAAAGCACTGGAAGTGAATATAGCCGATTATCATGTGGATGTGGAGATAAATGCAAAATATGCGAAACTCCAGGAGGTGATGTCCAAATATTACGGCCTGATGGAAGGCTTGAATACATTTTTAAAAGAACTTTCACACCCTTATAAAAACTGGGGCTTTATTGTAAAGGAAGCACGGGCGTATTGTCTGGAATATTTTCACCTGATGAAAAAACATCCAATGGGAGCCGATGCGGCAGATGCTTATATCGATATCTTTATTGAGGCCATTCAATCCACATCAGATGAAGGTGTAAGAACGGATGCCGTGGACAACCTGCTTCTTTTTTTACAAAAAATCATCAGCGACGCCGGATCGGACATCGAGAGATTTATGCCGGTGGTAAATGATTGTTTTCATCGGATCATCGATTCCCCCGAAGCGCATTTCTTCTTATTTGTTAAAAGCTTTTATCAGATAAACCAACTGGCTGAAATGTTTTATCATCGTACGACCAATCTTACATCCGGCTATAAACAAATTAATCTGCTGTTGCTGAAATATTACCGGCATACATATTCTTACTGGCAAAAGAAGGGAGATCCGAAGACCTGGTTTGAAAAAGAAGCGGAAGGTGTGGATCTCATTGAAAAAGCGGATGATATTTTTAAAGACATATCCTTGGAAAAGATCCAGAGTGTCAACAAACAACTGGACCAAATTAAGAAAACTGAAAATATAGAATCTGAAGAGGTGCTTAAAGAACTGGTTAAACTTCCGGGTTACAGCGCGATTGTTGAAATCTACCGAAAAACTCCCTCCAGGCTGCTTGAGGCTGGAAAGAAAAGCGGTAAGGGGAACCAGTGGAAAGTGATATTTTTGTTTCACATCATGAACATTTCCGGACTGTCGATGATACACGAGGAAGTGTTAAGAAGTATCAACAGAACGTTAAGCTGGCTGATCAGTCATGAAAGCCATATGTATATCCGGAAGCTGATTGAGAAAACGTTTTCTATTTTAAAACACACCAGCGATAGGTACCCGGCCACCGCGCTGAACTGCGTTCTCAATATGGGAAAAGGGGTTTACAAAACCGATGAAAGCGATCTGGTTAATTTTTTTATTGATTCCGTCATCGATCTTGGATTTGAAGCGCCTATGATCAGCGGTGTCGGAGATGACTGGCAGATAAAGGTCAACACCGCTCATATTTTGAATATACGCACCTGGCTTCAGCTTGTCGAGCTGAATCCAAAATGGTCCACCCGGCTACTTTCAGTCATGATTATCCACCTGTCCCTTGGTGGAGTATTTATTAAAGATATCGATCTGTTCCCTCGTGATATCACCCGGTTTTTAAACAGCGAAATCGGACCGGTATTCAATCTTGCCAAGCAGCTTGCCCGGATCTTTCCGGTTTATTTCAATTTTATTGGCGCTGAGGGTCAGTTAAGAGATATTTCTACCCAGATTGATGAAATATCACATCGAAAGGATATTCTCATCCATTTCCTGCGGAAGCAAAGCCACGTCGAAAGCAGCAGCCAGATCATCTATTTTATGGAAGCCATCTTTCATTTCTGGGCAACCAGGGAAAAAGAAAAGCTTAAGCCGTTTGTTCCGCCAAATATCTACAGTCAAATTGAAACAAAAGGGATTCATCTAGATGGGGTCCATACTGTGGTGTCGCATCTTGGTGAAAAAGGGTTTTTCTTGCCGGATGATCTTTTGACCATCAAAGAGAAAAAACTCAGGCAGGTTTTTAAAAGCATTCCGGGTGCAGAAAAAAAGGATTTTAAGAGAGTAGAGCTGTTAATAAACTTATATCAGCTGTTAAACCAGAAATATAATATTGAACATATCGAACTGAATAATTACATCACCCAGCTTTCCACAGAGGCTTTTTCCGATTTGAACGTGCTAAAGCAGGCGCTTTCACTGACTGATGTGAAGCAAAAGCTGAGCGAGCTGCTCGATTATCTTGACCGGCTGAAACAGCTGATCTTATCTCCCCAACTCTATGAAATAAGGGAAGATATTTATAAAAAAAGACATATAACCGTGGATATTCCTTCCATGTATGGAAGCTACCACGAAATGAAATTCGATGCCTTGGGACTCACCTTTCGGATTGAATCTTTGGTCAATGTTCTTTTTGAGCAGCTGGTGGAAAACATAGATCTCAGTCTGATAACCAAGGCGACATTTTACCAGATCTATGAACAACTCAAGCTGTTTAACCAGGCACTCAAGCTGGACGGAATTTCATCGGCAGAGATCCAGCAGCAGCTGGACCTTCTTGCCCATTCCCTTGAGATTAGGGGATTTACCTTCACCCAGTACCTTGACATTTTTAAAGGATTTGCGCTGGCGGTAAAAAATATAATCAATGATTATTTTAACAATACTCACGAAGAAAATCTGAGCAGAATTCTTGCCGATCTAGATGTTAACCGAATTCAGGCAAAATACCTTCCCCGGGAAACTGGGTTTGATACTGAAAAACTGGTGTACCGGGTTTCCGAAATTTTTTTCCGCGACCAGATAGCCCTCTCACTGGGCCTGCAGCAGCTTGATCTTTTTATCAGTCGTATTTTAAACACCCTTTTTCAACAGGCGGACAAACTTCCTAAAGATAACCTTCATAAACTCCTTATCTATGATCCCGAAAATGCGATGACATCGATTCATCATGTCGGCAGAAGGGTGAACGGCAGCATTCACCTGGGCAATAAAGGGTTTAATCTGGTTAAACTTCATAATTTGGGTCTCCCCGTACCCCCCGGATTTATCATCACCACCGAGGTTTTCCGATGCAAAGATGTGATTTATAGCTATTCCGCTGCTGAACAGAATTTCAAAGAACAGGTGGTCCATCACATATCTGCGGTAGAAAAAGCGACCGGTAAAAAATTTGGCGATCCGAGCAACCCGCTTCTTTTTTCCGTACGGAGCGGATCCTCTATTTCCCAGCCCGGCATGATGGACACGTTTCTTGATGTTGGAATCAACGAAGAAATTACCACCAGCCTTGCCGCCAAAAGCGGGAATGAATGGTTTGCCTGGGATAACTATCGCCGCTTTCTGCAGTGCTACGGCATGGCCTTTGGCTTGGAGAGGGATGATTTTGATGCAATCATCAGCGAATTAAAACGCAGAGCAGGCATTTCCTACAAAAGGCAATTTACCGGAAAACAGATGAAAAAGGTGGCATTCACTTATCGATCGATGATCAAAGAATCCGGCATCGAAATCATAGAAGATCCTTTCGAGCAACTTTACATGACAATAAAGAATGTTTTCGACTCATGGAAATCTTCCAGAGCAAAAACCTTCCGTAAAATCATGGGAATATCAGAGGACTGGGGTACCGCCGTTACCGTCCAATCGATGGTTTTCGGCAATATCTCCGGTTCATCCGGAAGCGGTGTTTTTTTTACCCATAATCCCAGATGGTCGGAAGACACGATAAGGTTATGGGGTGATTTTACCCTTGGCAATCAGGGGGAAGATGTGGTTGCCGGGCTGGTGAATACCCTGCCGATTTCCATCAGTCAGCAGGACATTGAAATGCGGGAAACAGATATTACCCTTGAGTCTCACTTTCCGGATATTTATCTGGCTTTAAAAGCCTGGGCAAATGATCTGATCTATAATGAAGCGTGGAGTCCTCAGGAAGTGGAGTTTACTTTTGAAACTCCGGCGATTAGTGATCTCTATCTGCTCCAGACGCGGGACATGGCCATGAGGGAACGCAAAAAGGTGATAGCCTTTGACCCTGCTGAAATTAGCGAAGAAAAATATTTGGGGCATGGTATCGGCATCAGCGGCGGAGCCATGAGCGGTCGCGTGGTTTTTAGCCTGGAAGATATAGATAAATGGAGAACCCTGGACCCGGAATCATGTTTAATTCTGGCAAGGAGCGATACAGTCCCTGATGACATCCGGGAAGTTTTTGCAGCGGATGGGCTCTTAACCGCACGTGGCGGAGTAACTTCCCATGCATCTGTGGTGGCGCACAGGCTGGGAAAAACATGTGTGGTCGGCTGCAGCGATTTGGTCTGCAAGGAAAAGGACAAAAAATGTATTTTCAATCAGGTGATGATTGAATCCGGAGGCTATATAAGCATTGACGGTCGTGAAGGATCTGTTTATCAAGGATTGATAAAGGTAAAAGAAGCATAATTGACGGTTTGGTAAAAAGCCCAACTGATGCGTTGGTGCGATTTTTCAGGAACTCAACATACCAGTTGTATTGTCTCGTTCCTGAAAAATCGCACTGCCTTGAACTTTTTACGAAACCGTCTAAATCGCAGTTTTAAGAGACCGTCAGAGTTGTTTAGCTTAAAAAAATTGCAAGGTATAAATAAAGGAGGAAACATGGAAACGACACTTGGCATAAACGGATTCGGTAGAATCGGTAAGCTGTCTCTCTGGCACCATATCGGACGAAAATATTTCAAAGAAATTGTCATCAATATTGGCCGCGAGGTGGGGACTTCTTTAGAGGATATCGCTCATTACGTGGAAAGGGATTCCACTTACGGCCTGCTCCGTCAATATTTATACGGCTATCAAGCAAAACCGGTAATCAGCGAGTTGAATCAAGAAAAAGGCTCGATGATCATAGATGGTATTTTGGTTACTTTTCTAAGATCTTCCAGGAATCCTGCCAAAATCGAATGGAAAGACAGCGGCGTAAAACTGGTTATAGACACCACCGGCCAGTTCCTTGACCCCACCCTGCCTGGCGATCATCCAAAAGGATCTGCAAGGGGCCACTTTAAAGCAGGTGCTGAAAAGGTCATTACTTCCGCACCGTTTAAAATCAAAGAAAAGGGAAAACCGATGCCGGAAGATGCGGTCACAACAGTCATGGGGATCAATGCCAGTGACTACGATCCCAGAAAGCATAGAATTATTTCCAATGCATCCTGCAGTACCACCTGCCTGGCACATATGATTAAGCCGATTCTTAATTATTTTGGTCCTAAAAAGATTTTAAGTGCGTCCATGGCCACCGTTCATGCGGCCACAGGGTCACAGCAGGTGCTGGACCGTCTGCCCAAACAGGGGAAAACCGATTTAAGAAAAAACAGAAGCATAATGAATAATATCATTTTAACCACCACCGGTGCGGCCAACGCATTACGGCTGGTGATTCCCGAAATGGACAAAATCGGCTTTATTGCAGAATCGGTCAGAATCCCCACAGTTACCGGCTCAATCATTATACTGGTCTTGGATCTTCAGGAAGAAATAAGCGGGGAGTCCGTACGCCGGGAAATGATTAATGACATATACAGGCAGGCTGCAGAAGATGACCCGTCCGGCTACCTGCATTTTTCAGAAAAGCAGAATGTTTCCTGTGACATTATCGGAACACCAAGAGCGGCCACCGTTATTGAAGGACACGAAACCCATACCCGTACCGCAGAGGTAAGCATAGACCTTAAAACGGTTCCAGGGGTAGAAAAAGAAGTGATGTCTGCGTTAAACAATACCATGCTCAGGATTCCGATCACACAGGCCGTTATATACGGCTGGTACGACAATGAGATGGGAAGTTATGTGAACATACTGGGGGACAGAACGGTGACAATCGCCGAGACGATGTAGTGACGTCAGCAAGAAAAACAGCCGGATAAGGACAAAACCGCCATAGATGCACGAAAACGGTTATGATTGAACCGAAGTCGTTCTCCGATCACTTCTAGTCCTTCTGAAATCCTTCCAATCGGTAAATACGGGATATTCTAGTGGAAACAAAGCAATCCGGTCACCCGGACAAACAGTGGAATCCATGTGAACCGCTTTATGGTTGACCATGGCCAGCTGCACCCGATTACAGGGAATTTTTAATTGCTTTAACAGATCGACCAGCGGGATCTTGGCTTTAAGATTTGTGTGAATGGTAAATTCATCTTGCTTTTTCACCCTGTTTCGCAGGGATCCGTACAAATGAAGTTGAATAGCGAATTTCATCATTATCTCCTTTTTGAAAAAAACAGCGGTAAACGATTTTATAGCAAACAGTATAAATCATAATGTGAGCAGCTGAAAATATGGTTGACTTAAGTCAAAATAAAGGGGAAGTTCTATAAAAGATTTGGCCAATCATCAGTGTATTGAGTTAATATATTGATAAAATTGAGTAAAATTGTTGACCGTTGAAATAGAAAGGTTGGGTCAGATAATGAAAAAAGGTGTAATCGGAGCCGGATTGATTTTATTCGTTTTAGTGGCAACCGGATGGAGCCTGGAGACAAAGGAGACCAAGAATATTATGTGTATCATTCAAACCAGTATGGGCAATATCGAAGTGGAACTGTTTCAAAACGATGCCCCCAAGACGGTGGCCAATTTCATTGGGCTGGCTGACGGCACCAAGGAATTTACCGATACCCACACCGGCAAAAAGGTTAAAAAATCTTTTTACGATGGTCTGATATTTCACCGGGTAATCAAGGACTTCATGCTTCAGGGTGGTTGTCCGCAGGGCGATGGCAGGGGCGGACCGGGATACTCCTTTGCCGATGAAATCGATGCCGTGGCTCTGGGTCTTGATAAAATAAAGGCCATAGACCCTAAAAAGGGCCCGCACCCTTATTTAATGATTCGCAGCCAGGAAGATTACCACCGAACCATTGTTTCGCCATTATTTAAAAGTTTGGGAATCACTTCCCAGGAAGAACTTGATAAAAGAAAGGAAGAAGTTGCCGACAGGCTAAGATCCCTTACTCTTAAACAGGCTTATGAAAATATGGGCTATTCGTACTCGGACAAGGGATCTCCCCACCCTCCGGTGCGAGGCTCTCTGGCCATGGCCAATTCAGGCCCAGATACCAACGGCTCTCAGTTTTTTATCAACCTGGTGGATACCAATTGGCTGACCGGAAAACATACCGTGTTCGGCAGGGTGATCAAGGGCATGGATGTGGTTGATAAAATAGGAGCGGTCAAAGTCGGTGCCGGAAGCAAGCCGGTTGATGAGGTAAAGATTATTTCGATACGGCGGAAAGTCTCCAACTAGTACAAAGTTTCATTAAAACATTTACATAAAATATAATATGTGATATAGCTTCTTCAAAAACTATGGAGGAAGCTATGCCAAGAAAAAGCCAAAGACCCAAATTACAATTAGAC
>JAXHVO010000070.1 GCA_034189135.1 Thermodesulfobacteriota bacterium
AAAATGGATTTGGTCGCAGAACAGTAATTTTAACACAATAATACCCCTTAAGGGGTTATCAGTATCGATGCCCTTATAGGGCTTTATGCAAGCCTCCGGCTGGGCCGGAGGTCATGACTATTTATCAGCGATAAAGAAATAAAAAAATTTTATTGACAAGCTTCGATTGTCTGATTATGTTTCGTAGGTTTTTCCAATATCCTGTTTTATATTCAGGTCGGGAAGATTCGTTTCCGGCCTTTTTTTTAGATTTTTATTATTTGCAAAGGGGGTGGTTACCTTGGTTTGTACAACAATTAGAGAAGGTATGGAATGCCCTTTCATGACAGCCAATGGGTGTTCTTACAACGGCGGGATTTGCCACGAGATCGTGGAGGAGTGTAATGGCTGCAATCGCAGTTTGGAGTTTTCTTCCGGCTGGTTCTGCACCGCATGTCCTGATCCTGAGTTAAAGTGGAAGGCGGGAAAATGCAACATGGCAACCCATGTTGCTTCGCAATCGAACGGCTCAAAAGCAAAAATCAATCCGCTTAAGGCGTCCAAGAGAGGAAACAGGTAATGCTCCTTTCGATCCTAAGGTAAACCCCGTTTGGCTGCCAAACGGGGTTTTTTCTGCAATACACCCAACCCATTTTTATCTTATTGATTTTTCAACTTCTTTTCCCTTGACATCTATTATCTGCAAACTATAAGAAACTAACTTCCAATGTAAATTGCACCACATTCTTAAAGGGAGGTTTTTATCCATGAATCCTATTGCCACCAAACTCAACCAAGATATTGAAAAGGATAATCCTATTTTATTGGAGATGATGTCCGATATAGGAAGGCAACTTTTTTTCCCCAAAGGAATATTGAGCCAGGGCGCGGAAGCTAAGGAAAAAGCCCACCGGATAAACGCAACCATAGGGATAGCAAAGGAAAATGGCCGGACAATGCGGTTTGATTCGGTTATGACAGCCATTCACGATATTCGCCCGGCAGAATCATTAACCTATGCACCGTCTTTTGGGATTCCTGCATTGCGCCGGAAATGGCGGGAAGCGATATTTGAGAAGAATCCTTCCCTTTCCGGCAAGGAAATCTCACTTCCGGTGGTGACTTGCGGCATTACCCACGGGATTAGTATTTTTGCCGACGTGTGGGTCAACCCCGGGGATGTGGTCATTTTGCCTGACATGATGTGGGGAAACTACAATATGATTTTAAGTGTGCGGAAAGGTGCAAAAATAAGCCAGTATCCGGTTTTTAGCGAAAACGGCAAGTTTAATCTCAAAGCGTTTGAGGATAAAGTTAAAGAGGAAGCCCAAACGCATGACAAGCTGATCGTGATTTTAAATTTTCCACATAACCCAAGCGGTTATACGGTCACGGAACAAGAAGGTAACCGGATGGTTGACATACTTTTAAACCAGGCTGAAGCCGGTACCCACATTCTTGCGGTGACGGATGACTCCTATTTTGGACTTTTTTATGAAGAGGAATCCATAAAAGAATCTCTTTTTGCCAGGTTTTGTGGAAAAAATTCCCGACTTCTTGCAGTTAAGCTTGACGGATGTACCAAGGAAAATTTTGTATGGGGATTAAGGGTGGGTTTTATTACCTACGGATATAAAATTGAAGGTAATCCCGTGCCTGTGTATGAGGCCCTGGAAAAAAAGACGGCGGGATGTGTCAGAGGCAATATATCCAATGCGTCTCACCTTAGCCAGTCCATCATACTCAAATCTATGCTCAGTGATGAATACCCGGCTGAAAAAGATGAAAAGTTTATGATACTCAAGAAAAGGGCCCAGCGGGTAAAACAAGTCTTGGCAGATGCAAAGTACAAGGATGCATGGGATGTTTATCCCTTTAACTCAGGCTATTTTATGTGCCTCAGGTTGAAGACGGTGAATGCCGAACGGTTGAGAGTTCACCTGCTTGATAAGTATGGAGTGGGGCTTATTTCCATTGACGAGGTGAATTTGAGGGTTGCTTTTTCCTGCGTGGAGGAAAGTGATATTCAAGAGCTGTTCGATATTATCCTGCAGGGAGTCAATGACCTGTCGGGATGAAAATTTATTATGCTGGATCGATTAAAAAATAGTATTAAAGCCCTTGTCGGCAAGGACCATTCAGCAAATATTGCCAGGGCCGGCAAGTGGACTCTTTACTTTATCATCATCGGTATCATCGCCGGTCTTGGATCGGTGGCGTTTCATTATCTGTGCCAGCTTGGCAGTCATTATTTTATGGATTTTATGGCAGGGTACCGGCCACCTGCCCCTGCAGGCGAGCATCATTTACTTACTCCTACCGGCACCACCTTTAATCGATGGATTCTTCTTTTTCTTCCGGCAGGCGGTGGTATCCTGAGCGGGTGGCTGGTATATACCTTTGCCCCTGAAGCCGAGGGACACGGAACCGATGCAGCCATTAATGCCTATCACAGAACCGGAGGGTATATTCGGGGCAGAGTCCCCATTATCAAAACCATTGCCTCTGCAATTACCCTGACAACCGGTGGCTCAGGAGGAAGGGAAGGGCCCATCGCCCAGATCGGGGCCGGTTTCGGTTCATTTCTGGCCACCAGGCTGAAGTTATCTGACAGAGAGCGCAGGATAATGATGGCTGCCGGCATAGGCGCAGGGGTCGGCAGTATTTTCCGGGCCCCTTTGGCCGGCGCTCTTTTTGCGGCGGAAGTGCTTTACCGAGATCCCGAGTTCGAATCGGAAGTGATTATACCTGCCGGAATATCTTCAGTGGTGGCTTACTGTCTGTTCTGTCTGGTGTTTGGATGGGGATCGTTATTTGACTCCCCGGCATTTAAATTTCACAATCCGCTGGAATTGGGCCCCTATGTCGTGCTGGCGATCGTTCTGGTGGGTATCGGTTTTTTCTACATCAAGTCTTTTTATGGAGTCACCCGGCTTTTTAAAGCCATTAAAATTCCCAACCATATCAAACCGGCCATCGGCGGGCTTTGCACCGGTCTGATCGGCTTTTACTGGAGCCACTGCCTGGCTTTCGGATACGGGTTTGCCCAGATGGCGATTAATAATGAACTGACCATTCCCTTTTTACTTTCTCTGGCAGTGGGCAAAGTTCTCACCACTTCCTTTTCCATCGGGTCAGGAGGAAGCGGCGGCGTATTCGGTCCGTCGGTTGTAATCGGCGGGGCAATGGGTGGTGCGGTGGGGAAAGCGTTTCACCAGATCATGCCGGGGGTAGTCACTGAACCGGGGGCTTTTGTTATTGTGGGCATGGCCGGTTTTTTTACTGCGGTTTCCAATACCCCGATTTCAACCATTATTTTTGTCAGTGAAATGACCAATTCATATCACCTGCTTCTTCCCAGCCTTCTGGTATGTTCAGTATCTTACCTGGCTGCACAGAAATGGACTATTTACGAAAAGCAGGTTAAAAGCAAGATAGATTCTCCGGCGCATGCGGGCGATTTTTTTGTGGATATACTGCAGACCATAAAAGTAAAAGACCTGACGAAAAATATCAAAAAGGTAAACCTTATTCCGGAAGATATGATGTTTTCAGATTTTAAAAATTATTTTTCCCAAACCAAGCAGCACTATTTTCCGGTGATGGATAAAGCCAAAAGACTGGTCAGCATATTTTCCATTAACGACGTTCGGGAAGTTCTTTTTTCCAATGAAATAGAAAGCCTGGTCATGATGAAGGACATCGGAACTTCCGATATGATTGTTACCACGCCTTCCGACGATCTGAATTCCGTGCTTAAAAAATTTACCGAAAAAAACATTGACAGCCTGCCGGTGGTTCAGGACGACGATCATGGTATTCTCCTTGGCATGCTGAGAAGAAGAGAGGTGATTTCATTTTACAACGAGCAAGTGCGGAAAATGAAGATGAGAAGTGATTAACCCGGCGGAGCCACTCACCAGTTTTAAATAGAAGCAGCTTGTTTTTGTGCAATGCGATACTGTTGCGGGTTTCGGGTTGCGTGTTTCGGGTTACGTGTTACGTGTTACGGGTTGCGTGTTTCGTGTTGCTAATCGGAAGGCTTATCTGAATTTTAGACCCGCAACTCATCACACGGAACACTGAGGTGATAACCAAACAAATAAAAAAAAACCATTATGGTTAGCGATAAATGTCGTTGTAAGGTTAATATGTCACCTTCACTAGAAATAAACCCTGGGGAGGGGCAGTTGCACCGGCCCGGGACCGATCCCTGGCAAGGAGGATCTCCTTAAAATCATCATCAGTCATTTTCCCCAGCCCAACATCCACCAGAGTTCCGACAATGTTGCGAACCATGAATCTTAAAAAGCCATCCGCCTCTATTTCAATAACAATGAGTTCATTGTCCGATTCAGAAATCTTTACGTTAAAAACACATCTTGTTGTATGAGACCTGGGACTGCCGGTTCCCTCAAACGCCTTGAAGTCGTGCGTGCCGATGATGTGACGGGTTGCACGGCACATGGAAGCAAGATCAAGGGTTTTCCGTATAAACCATGTATATTGCCGGTTTATGGCTGCGGGGAGGTTGCGATTTAATATCCGGTAAGCATAGGTTTTACTTTTAACATCAAAACGTGAATGAAAACGTTCATCAACGATTTCGCATGAAATAATAACCATATCATCTCCGGTGAGACTGTTGAGTCCGTTTTGGAAGGCCTGGGGAGAAAGGTCGGTATCACAGTGAAAATTTGCCACCTGTCCGAGCGCATGCACGCCTGCGTCCGTCCTGCCGGAACCGGTCAGAACTGTCTTTTCACCTGTCATGGTTAACAGGGCCTTTTCGATTTCTTCCTGAACGGTAGGCTCATTCTTCTGCCGCTGCCAGCCATGATAGGAAGTACCGTCGTATTCGATTATTATTTTAAAATTTTTTAACATACTTTAGTTACTTTAAATATTTTGCTTTTTGTTTAAGGATATTATAGATATAAATATGAAATCAATACAAAGTTTGTGACCATGGGGATAACTGAGTTCACAGGTATATAGGTAGAAATATGGAAAATGTAACTTGTAAAGGCTTCAAGGCAGCAGGGGTTGCATCTGGACTTAAGAAAAACGGCGAAAAGGATCTTGGATTGATATATTCTGAAGTTCCGGCAACGGTTGCAGGCGTGTTTACCAAAAACAGGGTTCAAGCCGCACCGGTTTTGCTTGACCGGGAACGACTGAAATCGGGGAACTGCCAGGCGGTTGTCGTCAACAGCGGCAATGCCAATTGCTGCACCGGCAATCAGGGAATGAGTGATGCAATTGCAATGACTCGCTTGGCGGCATCCGGGCTGAAAATATCCGAACAGCTGGTAATGGCAGCATCAACCGGTGTGATCGGCCAGCCCTTGGATACTAGGAAAATCGAAGCCGCCATGCCGCAGCTGGTCACAGCTTTGAAACCGGATGGGGTGGCTGACCTTGCAACAGCCATAATGACCACCGATAGCGTACCGAAAATGGTGGGCCGATCGGGGGAGTTGGAAGGAAAGCCTTATACAGTAGCCGGTGTGGCCAAAGGCTCCGGGATGATCTGTCC
The DNA here is from genome assembly GCA_034189135.1 of Thermodesulfobacteriota bacterium. Taxonomy (NCBI): domain Bacteria; kingdom Pseudomonadati; phylum Thermodesulfobacteriota; species Thermodesulfobacteriota bacterium. Next base: position 5,519 of record JAXHVO010000070.1, read on the forward strand.
GGACATGGCCACCATGCTGTGCTTTGTGGTCAGCGATATAAAGGTATCTCAACATTTATTGGCGGAAACGCTAGTGGCGGCAACAGAAAGATCTTTTAATAGAATTACTGTTGACGGCGATACCAGTACCAACGATACCATACTTGTTCTGGCCAATGGTGTGTCCGGTGCAACGGTTAAAAATTCGGTTCATCGGGAGTCTTTTCAAGTTGTGATGGATGAAGTCCTGACAGAGCTCGCCAAAATGGTGGTTAAGGATGGAGAAGGGGCGACAAAGCTGGTGGAAATTATTGTCAGGGGTGCGCTGACGGATAAAGACGCAACTAAAATAGCGGAAACAATCTCCAACTCCAGCCTGGTCAAGACAGCCCTTTTCGGAGAGGATGCCAACTGGGGAAGAATACTGGCCGCTGCAGGCAGGGCAGGGGTTCAGATGAACCCGAGCAAAACCGACATCTTTTTCGATGAGGTGATGATCGCCAAAAACGGTATGTGGTGCGGAGATAAGTCCGAGGCAGAGGCTGCAAAAATTCTCCAAAACAACGAGTTTACCATTTCTGTAGATTTGAATATGGGCCAAGGGTCGGCCTCTGTCCTAACTTGCGATTTTTCAGTTGATTATGTTAAGATCAATGCGGACTACAGAAGCTGATGGCGTCGTAAAGAGTCTCATCTACTGTGTTGTAGCAAATTTTCAGAAATTCGACATACTAATACGTATAGTCTCATTCCTGAAAATTTGCTACGCCTTGTATATGAGACTTTTTACGACGCCATCCAGCGTTTATTGAAAGGTTTCTGCGATAGGTCTTTATTCCAATTTTTAATATGTCTGTAATGAGACTGCAAAAATATTTGTCCAGCGCCGGGTTTTGCTCGAGGCGAAAAGGTGAGGGATATATCAAAGCCGGCATTGTCAAGGTGAACGGGGCAGTGGTGACGGAGCTGGGCACCAAGGTGGACCCGGAAAACGATCGCATAGAAGTGAATCAAACGCCTATTCAAGCAGATCAAAACAGGGTTTATATCGCTTTGAACAAACCGAGAGAATACGTCACCAGCTGTGACCATCCCGGTGAAAAAATCGTACTCGACCTGGTTGATATCCCTCAGCGCATTTATCCGGTGGGGCGACTCGACAAGGATTCCACCGGACTTTTGCTGTTAACCAACGACGGAAGACTGCATCACCGTCTTTCACATCCGTCTTTTAACCATGAAAAAGAGTATGAAGTGACGGTAACCGGTTACATCAGCGATGGCGCCCTCAGAAGTCTGGAGAAAGGAATACCGATGATGGGAACCAAAACCAGGCCGGCAAGAATAAAGAGGCTGTCTTCCAACCGTTTTCGTATAGTACTCAAAGAGGGAAAAAACAGGCAGATACGGCGTATGGTGAGAAAAGTCGGCAGCAGGGTCACCGGGTTAAAAAGGATAAGGATTGCAAACATCAAGCTGGGGAGACTCTCCCAGGGTTCATGGCGCCATTTGGGAGAAAAGGAAAAACAGGGTCTGTTAAAAACGCTTTGACATAAAAGATTTATTCCGAACTTACGATTTCATAGAACACAGTGTGCTCGGCCCTGTCTTTTAAAGGGATTGCGGAAATCAGGCGGGCGATTTCGACTGCCGCCAGGTTCACTGTATCCATCACTCCGTACCGGCCCTGGGTAAGAAGTCCATCCAACAGATGAATCGGCTGGCGGGTGGCAATCACCTTGATAAATTCCGTATCTTTTCGGTGACCCGGAAGGGTGGAGACCTGGAGTTTTAAAACGTCATTGCGATCCGTTTCAGAAGGAATCTGGTACTGCTTGAGGGCTTTGATATAGTTGCTTTTGCGAAGCCGATTGGGATAAAGAAGGATCACGCTGCCGTCAGCGGCAAAGTTTAACACCGATATGTAGCTCGGTTTGGTGGCCTTTACCCGGATAATCATCTCATCTCCGGAACGATAGACCTTTTTATTAAGCCCCACGCTGACCTGGTAGTAGGGATCGGGTTTGCCTTTTTCAGGTTTGACCCGAGCCCTTATTTTTACCCGGTATGCCACCGAGGGCGGGCGTCTTTTGGACTCACGGGTCACATCCGCATCCCAGCTCAGTATCTCTTCGTCAATAATCCGCCCGTAAGAAACGGAGTGAATAAAGTCCGCAGCCAGCATGTTGTTGTGAATTAAGGTTTCCGCCTGGACCGACACACCGCAGACTTCTTCGATGGCATTTTGGCGTGCCCGTTTCAATGCCAGGGCCTGCGCTTCTTCAGGGGTCAGGTTGGCCATGGCAGCCACACCGGTGGAGGTCACCACCTTGCCATCCGAGGCCAAAACGTTCCCCAACAGGGTGAAAACAAGAAGAAAAATAAAACACACTTTCCACGGCAGCTGTGTTATCATTTATATCTCACCAGAACCTGTCTATTGTTATGGGTCTTGAATGCGGGGGTCTGCTTCCGTCCCGAATGAAGGGTCCTGGCCATATAGGGAACGTGGTCGGTAACAAAGGATGAGATTTCGCTTAAGGTAATGCTTTTATCCCTGTTGGCGTCCGCCTTTCCGGTGAGACCCAGGAGGAAATAGTAGGTAAAAAGGCCGTGTCCCTTTTCCGGGTACCAGCTGGAAAGCTCGGTTCCTGCCGATGAGTTAATAATGGATGTATTTTTCAGCGCAACCAGGGGGTTTTTAACAATAATGCCCACAGGGCTTGCCTTTTTAAACAGGGTTGCTCCGGAAAAACAGGCGTCGGTGACCACCGTGATCGATTTGGCGTTAAGTTTGGCCAGATTGCCGTAAAGCAGCTCAAGAGGATAGCCGCTGATGCTGACATTGTTGGGATTGCCGTCCACCGGCAGGATGTATCCTTTTTTCGATTCCAGGCTGGGAGCCCCGTGACCGGAATAATACACGAACACGTCGGATTTTCCCGGGGTGATGTAATCAAAAAGCATGCCCTTGTAATTTCGGACGGAGCCGAAGGTGTTTTCCAAAATTCCTTTGGTGGCATTGGTCCTGAATATGATATTGCCCTTTCTGTAGCCGAAAGTCCGAATCAGGCATTGTTTGACCCGAGTGGCGTCGGAAACGGCAAAATTGACCGGGGGGATGTCTGTGTTCTGATAATCCCGGTTGCCGATAATCACGGCCACCGCATGTCGATTGACCGATCTGGCCGGTTTAAACTCTTTCAGCTCTTCGGGTGTTTTTACAACCTCAACCACATCTTCGGGCTTTAATTTTTTCAGCTCCATTCTTGCCAGGCCGAAATATTTTTTGGCCTCATCGGTGGGGACCCTGGAAAGGGATATGTCAAGCTCCATGGCCGCCTGCCGGTACTGCTTCAGCATATAATGGCAGATTCCCTTTTCCCGGTGGGGCATATACTCACCGTAGCGCATCCCGTAGAAACGGATTTTCTTTTTTTCCTGGCTCTTTTTGCGGATGGCGCTGGCAAAGGCTTTAACCGCCTCTTCATAGCGGCCGTTTTCCTTGTACTCCAGTCCTTTAAGATAGGATTTCTTATAAGATTCAAGGGCGTATGCATGTGATTGAAATGCTGTCGTTTGGAGCAGGAAAAGGAACAACCCCCCCCAAAGTATAAAAGCGGTTTTATGGATTAAGGTTTTCATTTTAGCTGTCTCCCTTTTGGAATTGACCGATAAAAAATATATCGGTGCAAAAGGAATATTTCTTTAGTTAAAATCGGTAAACCATCGACAGGCTGCCCTCTTTTATATATTGACCTGCGCCTGCGGCCAGGTCCAACTGGAACTTTTCCGTTAAAACAACTCCGAATCCCAGGGAGAAAATATGGTCATCATCATCTCCGGGCTCACCAAAGAGCCGGAGCAAATCCGCATCATCCGTTCCGTCGTAGTATAACCGGTGGTCCGGCCGATAATAATAACCGCCTCTTAAGGCAACCGGGGTTTCATTGATATCAATGATGTATTCCAGGCCCACACGCACTTCAAATTCATCATCTACCTCCCAGTTTCGATCCTTGACTCCCTGGTCATTGATAAAATCGTCCGCCAGATCGGAGTATTCAATGTAATTTACATCCAGAGTCGCCGTCAGGTTGGAAAGAAAACGAAAGGAAAATCCCAGGCCGTAAACGTCGGGAATCTTTAAAATATGCTCATGCTCCCATCCCAGGCCATAATATCCACCAGCAACATAACTGTACCGCTGTTTGACGGTTTCGAATTCGGGTCCCATACGATAAACCAGACCGATATTCAGCGCTTCCAAAGGGCTCCACAGCAAAGAGACGGTATAATGCTCGGCATTATCGGTCTCGGATATACTTTCCCATTCCCTTGCATCCGGGTATGGGGGTTGGGTCGAATCGTATCTTTTGCTGTTCACATCATAATCGAGCTGGGCCATGCCAATGGACAGCCCCAGAGAAAAGGTGTCGGTCAGTTTAAAACCCGCACCGATTCCAAGGGTAACTGCATCCAAACTGACATTTAATTTCTGGGGTTCGGCAGCGGAATCCTCCCAGGTAAAATTGGTTTCCGTATTTAAAAGCTGATGCCTGAACAATGCGAAGGTGGCGTTTTCAGCAGGATAGACATAACTTAAAAAGGAAAGACCGCTGACGGTATCGTCAAACTCTTTGTTGCTGACCTGATCCTGGAAATGGGTGGTGATTTCAACCACCTTATATTCAACGGAAAATTCAGGTTCGGTCAGTATGGTCAAGCCGGCAGGGTTGGTGTAAGCCGCCGTGGCATCGTCGGCCAAACCGATAAAAGCACCTCCCATGGCATTGGCCCTTGCCCCGGGATTGTTGAAGCGGAAATCAGTCCCCAGAATATCCGGCCCAACCACCACAGCCCAAGATCCGGTGCAGGTAAAAAAAAGAAAAAACAGGAAAGAAAATATGATCACCCACCTTTTTAATCTCATGTATCTCCTCCTTTTATGTTTAATATATGTCTATATATATGATTTATTGAAATAAATCAATACTTTTATTAGGTGCTTACCGGCATTCAGGTGAAGTGGAGTCTTTCGGTTCATCCCAATCCATGACCATGAGAAACAGTATAAAACATGAAAAAGTGCAAGTGCTGGCGGCGTTATTTTTTTTAGCGTTTACTTGTCCATAAAAGCGTTTCCGTCTTGACACACCGCCTTGTTTCATTCATATTCTTAGATTAAAAAAGATTGTTTGTAAAAAGAGGTTGGTATGTCGCTGTTGATGGAGAAAAAACGGTTTGAAATGATTGAAGCGTTCTTGAAATTGACCCCGGAAGAAAGAGTTGCTGAATCGGAAAAACGCTTAGATGAGGTTTTGGAAAAAATGGCCCAGCTATATAACATTTCACCAGGGGAGGCTTATGAAAAACTTATTGAAAATCGTAACAAAATATTTGGATTATCGCCGAAGGTCGACGACCAGGCAAAGATGATCAAAGTAATGCGATAATAGAAAAAATTTAAAACAGACCCAGCTAAAAACATTCATCAGTGGGTGTATTTTAGCTGTTGTTTTTTTACTTATGCGCTACGAAGGTCCCATTTACCGTCCGCCGAGTGAGGCGGATTCACTATTAATACAGGCAACCATCGGCTGTCCTCACAACCGGTGCACCTTTTGTATGATCTACAAGAATAGGCCTGGATTTAAAGTCCGGGATATCAATGAGATCAAGGAGGACATCTTAACGGCGCGTGACTGTTATGGATCTCATGTGCGTACCCTTTTTTTACCGGACGGAAATACCATTGCCATGAAGACGGACGATTTGTGCGAGATCTGTCTTTTTTCCAGAAAGGTTTTTCCGGATTTAGAGCGCATCACTGTTTACGGCAGTGCCCAGTTTATTCATAAAAAAGGCTTAAACGGGTTGAAGCGTCTGGCCGATGCGGGTCTTTCCCGGATACATGTCGGACTCGAATCGGGAGACGATGTGGTTTTAACACAGATTAAAAAGGGGACGAACAGCCTTGAGCAGATCGAAGCCGGACGCTGGGTGATGGATGCCGGTATCGAACTGAGTTTGTACGTCATTTTAGGAATCGGGGGGGTTACGCGTACACAATTTCACGCCAAGGAGACGGCAAGGGTTTTGAATCAAATAGCTCCTGATTTTATCAGACTGCGCACCTTTGTTCCCAAGATAAACACCCCCCTGTTGGATGATGTTCAAAACGGCACTTTTCAAATGCTCGGTCCTCACGGGGTGCTGCAGGAAACCCGACTCCTTTTACAAAACATTCGGATCGCTTCCTATGTGGCCAGCGATCACTACACCAATTATATTAACCTGGAAGGGCGGCTTCCGGATGAAAAAAAACGGCTGATCAATGAGATAGACGTATCGTTGCAAAAAGATGAAACATCTTTCAGGGCCTTTTTTATCGGAACGGCATAGAAGAGTAATCAACAAATCAGGACAACATGAAAGAAAAACGATAATGGAGAAAAAAGATGGTTACATTTGAATCGCTGGCTGAAGGAAAAGAAAAAATAGCCGTAGTGGGGCTTGGTTATGTGGGTCTTCCCCTGGCCGTGCATTTGTCGGAACATTTTGATGTTAAAGGGTATGATCTTAAAGATGAGCGGATTAAAGAGCTGAAATCCGGCCTTGACCGGACATTGGAAGTGTCCGAACAGCGGCTCGGAAAAGCGGAAATATTCTTTACCAGTGAACCCAAAGAACTTTCCGCATGCAAGCTCATCATTGTTGCCGTACCGACGCCCATCGATGAATACCGCATCCCGGATTTGAGCCCGCTGCGCGGGGCCGCTAAAATTGTTGGGAAACAAATGGTTAAAGGATCCTGTGTCGTATTTGAGTCAACGGTCTATCCCGGAGCCACCGAAGAGGTCTGTGCTCCCATTTTAGAAAAAGAGTCGGGGTTCACCCTGGGTATCGATTTTACCCTTGGCTATTCACCGGAAAGAATAAACCCGGGGGATAAGGTGCATACCATTGACAAGATTATGAAGATCGTTTCCGGCTCCGACGATCAGACTCGCCTGCTTTTGGCTGAAGTTTACGGCAAGGTGGTCAAGGCCGGAATCCATCAGGCATCTTCAATAAAGGTGGCTGAAGCCGCCAAAGTGATAGAAAATACGCAAAGAGACCTGAACATCGCTTTGATGAATGAACTGGCCATGATTTTTGATAAGGCCGGTATTGATACCACTGAAGTGCTTGAGGCGGCGGGAACCAAATGGAATTTTTTGCCTTTCAGGCCCGGCCTGGTGGGAGGGCACTGTATCGGGGTTGATCCTTACTATTTAACGGTAAAGGCTGAATCCCTTGGGTATCATCCGGAAATGATACTGGCAGGCCGGCGGATAAACGACGGCATGGGGAAATATATTGCCGAAAAGGCCGTAAAGCTTCTGATAGGCGCTGACAAACAGGTTCACGGTGCCAAGGTTGCCGTGATGGGAATTACCTTCAAAGAGGATGTCCCTGATTTAAGGAATACAAAGGTGGTGGGTATTATCAGCGAGCTGACCGAATACGGCATTGAGGTGCTGGCCCACGATCCCCTGGCAGATGCCAAAGAAGCAGAAAATTACTATAATCTTGAATTGAAAAAGATGGACGACCTTGAAGGTGTGGATGCCGTGATCGTTGCGGTGATGCACCGGGCGTACAGAGAGATGGGGCTTGAGAAAATTGTCGGATTGTGCTCGGGAAACATTCCTATTATTATGGATGTAAAAAGCGGGTTCAGCCCAAAGGATGTGGAAAAAGGGAGTATGGTTTACTGGAGGCTATAATCCTGCAGCGATATTCATCGTTAAGCCTGATACGGCTTTTTCAACTTGTTTGTTTGCCTGTTAACCAGGTGTTGCGGGTTGCGAGTTGCGCGTTTAAAATCCGGATGAATGTTTTTATTAATAACACGAAACTCGCAACCCGCAACTATATCGCATGACATGAAAATAACCTGCTGCTAACTAAAGCTAATAGGTTAGCTTGCCGAGATAACCTCATTCCACATACAACTGCTGCCCTGGGTAAATTTTGCTTCCGGCGGTTAATTTGTTTATTTTAAGCAGACGATCCAAAGACATATTATTTTGTTTTGCAATGGTAAAGGGGGTGTCTCCGTTTCTGACTTCATAGGCCTTTAAACCATTTTTTAACCTGACTTTATTATTTCTCCTCGGCAGTTTTATTACCTGGCCGATATGAAGATCGGTACCGGGCAGGTTGTTGAGTTTCTGGATTTCCTTAGCGGTGGTGCCATAGCGTTTGGCAATAATCCAGAGCGAATCGCCACTTGTCACCTTATAGACATAACTTTTTTTGTATTTCCTTTTTACCGTCTTTCTTGTCGGATATCTGTATCCTCTTTGCGGTATCTTCAGCAATCTGCCGGCAATAATATAGTTGGATCTGCGAAGGTTGTTTGCCCGCTTAATACGTCGGACGGATGTTTTATATCGTCTGGCGATGACCGACAGTGTTTCTCCCCGCCTTATTCGGTGATAAACAAACTTTCTTGCCGGAGGAGATGAAACAGGTATTTTATCAAGTTTGGAAAGCAGTGTTTCCGTTGACCCGGGAGGAAGCCTCAAAGAATATTTCTCCGGGGGGAGTATCTTATAGCGAAGTTCCGGGTTAAGGAGCTCCAGGATTTTTGGTGATACATCGATATGTTTGGCCACGTTTTTAATATGCACCTGTTTGGATACATCAACTGTCTCATACTCTAATGGCGGGTCTGGTTGGTTTAAATCGAGTCCGTATTTTTTCGGGTCCTTTATTATATGAAGGGTGGCAAAAAATCTGGGAACGTACCGTGCGGTTTCAAAAGGAAGACGTTCGTAAAGATCCCAGAAATTATCGAGATAGTTTACATTCTGTTTCCGTATGACTTGCAGGACCTTACCCTCTCCGCAGTTGTATGCAGCCAGAACGGTAGACCAGTCGCCAAATATATGATGGAGTTCCTTCAGATATTCAATAGCCGCTTTGGTGGATTTGACAGGGTCCAAACGTTCATCGATAAACTTGTTCCGGTTCAAACCGAATTTATATCCTGTTGATGGAATAAACTGCCACAGCCCGAGGGCTCTTGCCCGGGAGAGAGCACGCACTTTAAATCCGCTTTCAATAAGGGGAAGCCATGATAACTCAACGGGAAGGCCTGCAGCGATAAGCTCCGGGACAATGCGGGGTCGAAACATACCCGAGCGCTGGTATGATTCGGTAAAGTAGTTCTTTTCTTTTCCTTTGGTAAACAGATCAATTTCATTTTGGATGTATTTGTTCATTACCAGGGGAATGGCTTTATGGTTTCCGTTTACCACAATATTACGGGATGCATAAATTTCAAGAATGCGCTTTGAAATTAAGAATCGGAGATCTTCCTTCTGCTGGATGAGTTTTGGCTTGTCGTAGGTGTCAATATCGAGGATCAAAGCATAAGCTCTGTCAAGGGCTTCCAGTGCATTTTCCAGTTCGCCTTTTTGCCAGAATTCCTGAGCTGCCTGACAAAATTCGAGGGCATCGTCTAAAACCGGCTGGAATTTTTTATAGGGGGAAAAAGGTTCTTTTTCTTTTTTTTGTATTGGAGGATGGTTTTCTTGTTTTGAGTCAGCTCGCTGGTCTTGCGCAGAATCAGACCGCTTGTCTCCCTGAGGATCGATCTGTTTGTCTTCCGGAGAATCAACCTTTTTGTTTTCCTGATGAATGTCGGTGGCAGTTTCCTCTGGTGGGCTTGATTTCAGAGTATTTGTTTCGGTTTTTTCCAGAGGGGGGTCTGGGGAGATATCTTTTTTGATAAAAGGCTGGAGGCATCCACACAAAAGGAATAACAGAGTAAAAAACAGTGTAAAGGGCAGAATTTTTTTTAAACGAAGTCTCATACTATTGGTTTCAGGTTACAACTGAAAATCTTTAGTCATTTTAAAATGATGTCCCCATATACATATAATTGCATTCCTGTCAAGCTTTGTTCGCTAGTAAACGTTACGAGGTAGGATCATGGGTTTTGTGTTTTATGCCAGGGGTTGGTATTTCTTCCGCTTTTGGTGGATCTTTCTCTATCGTTCCAACGGGTTGCAGTTTAATAAGAACGAAAAAAACAGTAAAAGTTTAATATTGATAGTAAATAGGCGATAATAATATTAATTAACTTATTAATCAACAAAAATTGCTTAATATGGATGATAAAAGGGATATATCATGGTTGATATTTAGAAAATAGACAGTTAGATAGATAAGTTCTTTTTTTTTCTGAGTGATTTGCTTTGTTAGAAGTAACTCTTTTATATAATTACAATTATGCAAATATGCGCGCCAGCGTAGCTCAGCTGGTAGAGCTACTGATTTGTAATCAGTGGGTCGGGGGTTCGAGTCCCTCCGCTGGCTCCATTTGCTATTGAGGTGGGGTTCCCGAGTGGTCAAAGGGAACAGACTGTAAATCTGTCGGCGAAGCCTTCGGAGGTTCAAATCCTCCCCCCACCACCAACCTCAATAAAAGTTGTATGTAGGAGATTTCGTAACGGTTATCGGGATCGACAGTAAAAACTACATGGCTTCCTTCATGAATCTTACTGCAATTTTTTAAGGAAAGGTTTTGTATTTTATTGATTGATTGGATGATTCCTAGGGTTTCAATATGAAACATCATGAGCGGGAGTAGCTCAGTTGGTAGAGCTTCAGCCTTCCAAGCTGGATGTCGCGAGTTCGAATCTCGTCTCCCGCTCCAGAATCAAAATGATTTAAAACCGGAAAATGATCTACCTGTACATGAAAAAACGATGCCCACGTAGCTCAGTCGGTAGAGCGCTTCCTTGGTAAGGAAGAGGTTCACCGGTTCGATTCCGGTCGTGGGCTCCATAAAAAAGAACGTTTTAATTTGTCAAGCAAGATAAAAATACCAAAAAAATAATGGGAGGACGGAAAGATGGCGAAGGAGAAATTTGAGCGAACGAAACCGCATGTTAATGTAGGGACGATTGGTCATATAGATCATGGGAAGACGACATTAACGGCAGCCATAACCAAGCATATGGGGTTAAAGGGTTTAGCGGATTTTGTTCCGTTTGATCAGATTGACAAGGCGCCTGAGGAGAAGGAGCGGGGGATCACGATAGCGACCGCACATGTGGAGTATGAGACGGCGAAGCGTCATTATGCCCATGTGGACTGTCCCGGGCATGCCGATTACATCAAGAACATGATCACCGGAGCGGCCCAGATGGACGGTGCGATTTTGGTAGTTGGTGCGGATGACGGGCCCATGCCCCAGACACGTGAGCATATATTGCTGGCGCGTCAGGTCGGTGTTCCCAGGATAGCGGTATTTTTAAACAAGTGCGACATGGTGGATGATGAGGAGCTTATCGAGCTGGTTGAGTTGGAGCTTCGGGAGCTTTTGGACAAGTATGAGTTTCCCGGGGATGACACGCCGATTATACGGGGCAGTGCATTAAAGGCATTGGAGAGCGATAATCCCGACAGTGATGAAGCAAAATGCGTATTTGAGTTAATGGATGCCATTGATGATTATATTCCTGAGCCGAAGCGGGATATAGACAAGCCGTTTTTAATGCCCATCGAGGATGTGTTCAGCATATCGGGTCGTGGTACGGTGGTGACGGGTCGAGTAGAGCGGGGAATCATCAAAGTTGGTGATAATGTAGAGATTGTAGGCATACGGGAGACCTTAAAGACGGTGTGCACCGGTGTAGAGATGTTCAGGAAGCTGTTGGACGAAGGTCGAGCGGGTGACAACATCGGCGTATTGATACGCGGAACCAAGCGGGAAGAGGTTGAGCGCGGTCAGGTGGTGGCAGTGCCTGGATCGATCAAGCCTTACACCAAGTTTGAGGCAGAGGTATATATATTGAGCAAGGAAGAGGGAGGTCGTCACACGCCGTTTTTCAGCGGGTATCGGCCGCAGTTTTATTTTCGGACAACGGATGTAACGGGCATATTGAATTTACCAGAGGGAGTAGAGATGGTGATGCCTGGAGATAATGTAAAGATATCCGCAGAGCTTATCACTCCGATAGCGATGGAAAAAGAGTTGCGGTTTGCGATAAGGGAAGGTGGCCGGACAGTCGGCGCAGGCGTTGTAAGCGAAATAATTGAATAAAGCAAAGGAGTTTTGCTGGTGAGAATAATTGTGACACTTGCGTGTAGTGAATGCAAAAGAAGAAATTACACGACAACAAAAAATAAACGGACAACGCCTGATAAACTGGAGTTTAATAAATACTGTAGATTCTGCAGAAAGCATACTTTGCATAAAGAGACCAAATAAAGACCTCTTTGATTTTTAACCAGTTCATCAAAATTAAGAGTCGTAAAGTAAAAAAAAGTTGCTTTAACAAACGATTTTGCAGGCCAGTAGCTCTAACGGTAGAGCGTCGGACTCCAAATCCGGGTGTTGGGGGTTCGAATCCCTCCTGGCCTGCCAATTCTTGATGGCAAAGCTCAAAGGCTGTGGCATGGATTGATTGAGCTCCATGGTCGCTTTAACTTTGAGCTTTTGACCGTTTTAGGAGAGAAAGTGGGACGCTTACAAAGAAAAAAAGCATCAAACGTAAAGAAAAAGAAAGCAAAGGCACAGCGCCCATTGCCGGCCGTCAAAGATGCTTCTATAAAACAGGCTGATGGTTTTACTAAGGAAAAGAAAAAGAAACAGGTAACCAAAGCAATTACCAAAACCGCAGCAACCAAACCCAAAAGTAATTTTATTACCAGTAGCATTCAGTTTCTTAGAGAAGTTAAGTTTGAGCTTAAAAAAGTAACATGGCCGACACGCAAGCAAACAATGGGATCTACAGTCGTGGTGATTATTCTGGTTACCATAATCGCATTTTTTCTTGGGGCTGTAGATATAGGTCTATCGAGTCTGGTAAAGTTGGTTCTTCAATAGGATAAGGAGAGAATCGGGTGGCGCTTAAATGGTACATCGTTCATGTCTATTCGGGTTTTGAAAGCAAGGTCAAGTCCGCTCTGGAAGAAAAGATAGCCTCTTCGCTTTATCCGGAAAAATTTGGCAAGGTTCTTGTGCCCACGGAAGAAATTGTTGAACTTGCCAAAGGAAAAAAGAAGACGTCTTCTCGAAAATTCTATCCCGGATACATACTTGTCAGGATGGAACTGGATGATGAAACATGGCATATTGTAAATAGCACAGCTAAGGTTACCGGATTTTTAGGTGGCAGGGAGAAGCCGACACCGATTTCAGATGAGGAAGCAGAAGTGATTTTAAACCGGATGGAAGCCGGAAAACTCAAACCCCAGCCCAAATATTTTTTCGAATCAGGGGACGAAATTCGTGTGGTTGACGGGCCCTTTACCAACTTCAATGGTACGGTGGAAGAAGTCAACCCTGAAAAGGGAAAGATTAAGGTTTTAGTCAGTATTTTCGGTCGTTCAACACCGGTCGAGTTAGAATTTGTTCAGGTCGTAAAGATATAGGAAACAGAGATACAGCTGAGAAAGTCAACACGCGATTAAATACAAACGGGAGTAAAAAGAAAAAAATGGCAAAAAAAGTGATGGTGATGATAAAACTGCAGGTTGAGGCAGGTAAGGCCAATCCGTCGCCTCCGATTGGCCCTGCTTTGGGGCAGCATGGCGTAAATATAATGGATTTTTGCAAGGCGTTTAATGCCAGGACTGCAAATGATGAGGGGATGATCATACCTGTGGTTATCACCGTATTTCAGGATAGGTCATTTACTTTTATTACAAAAACACCACCTGCATCAATTCTGTTAAAAAAAGCGGCAAAAATAGCAAAAGGAGCCGGTGATCCAAAGCGTGACAGAGTGGGTCAGGTGACTCGCAAACAGGTGGAAGAGATCGCCAACCTGAAAATGGTTGATTTAAATGCCTGTGATTTGGAAGCAGCCTGCAGGATAGTGGAAGGTACGGCCAGGAGTATGGGGATTGATGTCGAAAAATAAGGAGTGAATAAAAAAGATGCCTAAACGGGGTAAGAAATATATTGAGTCAAGAAAGAAGACAGCGGTAAATAATAAAAATGATTTTAATGAGGCCATCAAGCTGATCGTAGATTCATCTTTTGCAAAATTTGATGAGACCATTGATGTGGCTGTGCGACTTGGTGTTGATCCGCGCCATGCCGACCAAATGGTTCGCGGGACGGTTGTGCTGCCTAATGGTCTTGGCAAAGAGGTCAAAGTGCTGGTATTTGCCAAAGGAGAAAAAGAAAAAGAGGCCACAGATGCAGGGGCCGATTTTGTGGGAAATGAAGATTTAATTGACAAGATTAAAGAAGGATGGTTCGGCTTTGATAAAGCGATAGCCACGCCCGATATAATGGGGACTGTTGGAAAAATAGGGAGAATTTTAGGTCCACGGGGACTCATGCCCAATGCAAAGACCGGAACGGTTACCTTTGATATTGCAAGAGCAGTTAAAGAACTTAAAGCCGGGAAGATAGATTTCAGGGTTGAGAAAGCAGGTATTATTCATGCACCTATGGGCAAGGTCTCATTCGGAGCAGAGAAGATCGTTGAAAATGTCGCTGCATTTTTAGAAACGGTAATTCGTCTCAAACCGTCTTCAAGTAAAGGAACCTACCTGAAAGGTATCTCAATATCAACTACAATGGGGCCTGGAATCAAAATAGACATTTCCAGTGTTAAAGATTTAGTGAAATAAAATTAACGTTTACAGGAGCCGCATCTGCGCGTGACCAGGGCACCCGGAATAATAATTGCTATTTTCCAGTGATCTCAGGCCCTAGCGGATCGCCATAATTGCGCACATCTGTACCGACCGTAATTGTTTACCGGAAAGATATTATTCTTTTCGCATAGATTTTTATGCCCGACTGGGCCCATAGGCCATTCCCCGGTCGAACCGGGCTAAAATGGAAAAACGTATGTTTGTTTCTAATGAATATATCATCTTAATATTACGGAAAAAGGTGAACAGGTATACATAAATTAATTTAACAATTCCTGTCAAAGACCGCAGGTGCGCTTGAACTGACTTTGTTGCATAGCGTTTAATTGGTACTCCATGCCTGCATAGACAGTTATGATTTGTTATTTATGATTGAAACCACACCCATGTGTTTGGAATCAATCAAAGTCAGAAGACGCAAATCACCTTTGGTTTTTACAGGTCGGGAAAGGGGGTGTGATCAAGACGTGAAAATAGATGAGAAGAAAAGAATCGTTGAAGAACTCCATGAAAAGTTTTCAAAATCAGAAGTTGTAATCCTGACCGATTATAAAGGCCTTGACGTCGATTCTATCAATGATTTGCGGAGAAAGCTGAAAGAATCACAGGTTCAGTATCAGGTGGTTAAAAATTCACTTTTAATCAGGGCTTCCGAAGATACTGATGTTGAATTGATAAAAGACAGGTTCAAGGGGCCAAGTGCAGTGGCATTGAGCTTTGAAGACCCGGTCTCACCTGCAAAGGTTTTGACCAAATTTGCAGGGGAAAATGAAAAACTTGAAATTAAAGCAGGGGTCATGAACGGAAAGGTGCTTGATATAAGCGCAATTAAGGCTTTATCGGATCTGCCTTCCCGTGAAGTACTCATCGGGCAGTTGCTTTCCACAATGAATGGTGTACCGACCAGCTTTGTGAGAGCTCTGGTTGACGGGCAACGACGGCTGCTTAATGTGTTGATGGCAATTAAAGAACAAAAAGAGGCTGCCTAAAATTTTAAAAACATAAAAATTGATGAATTTAATTAATTAAATTCATTGAGTGATTTCGGAGGAAAAATAAAATGGCAAAAATTACCAAAGATGATGTAATAGATTTTATTGCGAATATGTCAGTACTAGATCTGTCTGAGCTTGTTAAGGAAATGGAAGAGAAATTCGGAGTGTCGGCTGCTGCTCCGGTTGCCATGATGGCCGCAGGCCCCGCAGGTGATGCTGGAGGCGCAGCAGCGGAGGAAAAAACAGAGTTTGATGTTATTTTGACCTCATTTGGTGATAAGAAGATTCAGGTGATTAAGGAAGTCAGAGCGATTACCGGTCTCGGGCTAAAGGATGCCAAAACCCTTGTAGATGAAGCTCCAAAGCCGGTTAAGGAAGGTGTTCCAAAGGATGAGGCAGAAAAAATCAAGAGCCAGCTTGAAGAGGCGGGAGCTCAGGTTGAGGTAAAATAGAACAACAAGAATAACCTTAGGGCTTGCACAAAAATAATTTTGTATCACATCACACCAATGCATCTCGCCCGACTGCGTGCTGAGAACTATGAATATGCTCGATATTCATGTTTTTCGTGTTTTGTCAGCCGGGCGCTTCCGCATGGGAAATGGCGAACTTATTTTATGCGAACCCGTAATTTCTGGGAGTAGCCATGTCCAAAAGGTCTCTGGCAATTAAGCGTATAAGAAAAAACTTTGGTAGAATAAAAAAAATCATTGAAATTCCTGATCTTATCGGAATGCAACGGGAGTCTTTTAGGCGGTTTTTACAAATGGATGTTCCACCGGAAAAACGTGAGAATATCGGTTTGCAGGCTGTTTATAATTCAGTATTTCCCATCAAGGATTTTACCGGAAGCGCTTCCCTTGAATTTGTTTCATACAGATTTTCTGAGGTGAAGCACAGTGTGGAAGAATGCGTTCATCGGGGGATGAGCTATGAAATTCCTCTGCGCATTACCGTCCGGCTGGTCGTTTATGATATAGACAGCGAAACCGGGGTTTCAAATATTCGCGACATTAAAGAGCAGGAGATTTATTTCGGCACACTTCCGTTAATGACCGAAAAAGGTACATTTATCATAAACGGAACAGAAAGGGTCGTCGTCAGCCAGCTGCACCGCTCATCCGGTGTTTTCTTTGATCATGACAAAGGAAAGTCCCATTCAAGCGGTAAAATTATTTACAGCTCCAGAATCATCCCTGTTCGTGGTTCCTGGATTGACATGGAAATAGATCCAAAAGATATTGTGCATATCAGGATCGACAGAAGACGTAAGTTTCCGGTTACGATTTTATTTAAAGCGTTTGGCTATAGCGTTGAAGATATCCTTAGCTTTTTTTATAAAACGGATAAAATAATTCTTCGCGGTAAGAGCATTTTTAAACAGTTTGATGCCGATCTTGTTAAGGGACAGCGTATCGGCAAGGATATCAAAGACCCTGAAACCGGTAATATTCTAGTTAAGAAAGGTAGGATCATTACCCAGAAGGCAATTAAAAGACTTAAGACCACCAAGGCCAAGATGATCCGCATAGCGGAATCGGATATTATGGATAAAGTGGTTGCCCACGCCATTATCGATCCTGAAACCGGAGCACCTATTCTCAAAGCCAATGAAAGTATTGATGAAGAAATACTTATGAAATTAAAAGATGTCGGTATTACAGAATTTGAAGTGCTGTTTATTGACATGGTGACCACCAGCGACTCTATTTGCAAGACCCTGGTGCTCGATAAGGTCGAGACCAAAGAGGAAGCCATTATCGAGATATATAGAAGACTCAGACCGGGAAACCCTGCAACACCGGAAGTGGCCCAGGCTTTTGTGGACAACTTGTTTTTCAAGACAACCTATTATGACCTTTCAGACGTTGGCCGGCTGAAAATCAAGCAGCGCCTTGGCATTGAAAGTTCGATTAACCTGAGAACTCTCAGGAAAGAAGACATACTGCTTACCGCCAAAGCCCTTATCGCACTGAAAGATACCCAGGGGACCGTTGATGATATCGATCATTTGGGCAACCGGCGTGTCAGAGCTGTGGGGGAGCTTCTTGAAAACCAGTATCGTATCGGACTGGTTCGTATGGAACGGGCTATTAAAGAACGGATGAGCCTTCAGGAGGTCGATGCACTTATGCCCCACGACCTCATTAATCCAAAACCGGTTTCCGCTGTAGTAAAAGAGTTTTTTGGGACCAGCCAGCTGTCACAGTTCATGGATCAGACAAATCCACTTTCAGAAACGACCCATAAAAGGCGGCTCAGCGCTCTGGGGCCGGGTGGGCTTACCCGTGAACGTGCCGGGTTTGAAGTAAGAGATGTACATCCTTCCCATTACGGCCGGATTTGCCCCATTGAGACGCCTGAAGGACCGAACATCGGGCTTATCGTATCCTTGAGCACTTATGCAAGGGTTAATAATTACGGGTTTATCGAAACACCGTACCGGGTGGTCGAAAACGCAACCATTTCAAAAGAAGTGAAGTTCTTTGATGCATTTGAAGAAAGAGAACATCCCATTGCCCAGGCGAATGCACCGGTAAATGAAAAGGGTGAGTATGTGAATCCACTTGTTACCTCACGTGTTGCCGGTGAGTTCATGATGGTTAAGCGTGATGATATAGAGCTTATGGATATATCTCCCAATCAGCTGGTGAGCATCTCAGCCTCGCTTATTCCTTTCCTGGAAAATGATGATGCCAACAGGGCGTTGATGGGATCAAACATGCAGCGACAGGCAGTTCCCTTGCTGACATGCGAATCGCCGCTGGTCGGTACCGGTATTGAGGCCATAGTAGCCAGAGATTCGGGGGGCTCGATCGTGGCAAAAAGAGATGCAGTGGTGGTGGATGTGGATGCTTCCCGAATTGTCTTGAAACATGATCCATCGGGGGTTTCTTCAGAAAAGGATGTCACCATCTATAACCTTTCAAAATTTATTCGAAGCAATCAAAATACATGTTTCAACCATCGTCCGATTGTTAGACAGGGTCAGCGGGTTAAAAAAGGAGAGATCATTGCTGACGGACCGGCAACGGAGAGGGGAGAGCTGGCTCTTGGAAAAAATGTCACTGTCGCCTTCATGCCATGGGGTGGATACAATTATGAGGATTCTATCTTAATTGGTGAAAGACTTGTAAGAGAAGGCATCTTCACATCGGTTCATATTGTCGAATTTGAGATAGTGGCAAGGGATACCAAACTGGGAAAGGAAGAAATCACCCGGGATATACCGAATGCCGGAGATGAGGCTTTAAAAAACCTTGATGAGAGCGGTATTATTAGACTGGGGGCTGAAGTCGATGCCGGCGATGTTCTGGTTGGGAAAATTACGCCTAAGGGAGAGACCCAGCTTTCTCCGGAAGAAAAGCTGTTGCGAGCCATATTTGGTGAAAAAGCAGGGGATGTGAAAGATACCTCTCTGCGAGTTCCCCCAGGTGCAAAAGGGATTGTTATTGATGCCAAAGTTTTTTCAAGGCGTGGCGTGGAAAAAGATGATCGTACCAGCATGATAGAAGACGAGGAGATCACCGCACTTAAAAAAGATCAAAAGGATGAACTTGCTGTCATCGAGGAGGTGGTTCGCGATGAGATCGAGCAGTTGCTTTGCGGACAAAAATGTTACGCTTCTTTGAAAAAAGGTAAGAAGGTTCTTATTCCAAAAGGCACCACCATAGACTCTAAAATACTTGCCGGGATTCCTGTGGCCCAGGTTGAGGGGATTGTTTTGAAAGATCCTTCAACTACGGAAAAGGTACATGAAATTCTTGAACGTTACCGAGACCAGCGCGAGCTTTGCAGGATGGTCTATGAACAGCAGATTAGCAGGTACGAAAAAGGGGATGACCTTCCGCCGGGCGTCATTAAGATGGTCAAGGTTTATGTGGCCATGAAGCGGAAGCTTTCCGTGGGAGACAAGATGGCTGGTCGCCACGGTAACAAAGGTGTGGTGTCAAGAATTCTTCCTCAGGAAGATCTGCCCTATTTTGCCGATGGAACTCCTGTGGATATGGTTCTTAATCCTCTGGGGGTGCCGTCTCGTATGAATGTCGGGCAGATTCTTGAGATCCATTTAGGACTTGCCGCCAAAGGTCTTGGTAATCAGCTGAATAAACTGCTTGAAGAATATAAGACAAAAGAGCTTAGGGATAAATTAAGAAAAGTATTTTCTGATAAAGAAACAAAAAAAATGATCAATGGCATGGACGAAACCGGGATTTGTGATTTTGCCGATAATTATAAAAATGGGGTTCACATGGCCACTCCGGTTTTTGATGGCGCCAAGGAAGATGAAATCAAATCACTTCTTGATGAAGCGGGTTTTGATATCAGTGGCCAGGCAACCTTGTATGACGGCCGCACAGGGGAGCGCTTTGATAAAAAAATTACGGTGGGCTCAATGTATGTGATGAAACTGCATCACCTGGTGGATGATAAAATACATGCACGGTCTATTGGCCCTTACTCACTCGTTACCCAGCAGCCTCTTGGCGGAAAAGCGCAGTTTGGTGGTCAGAGGCTGGGTGAAATGGAAGTCTGGGCGATGGAGGCTTATGGCGCTGCTTATGCCTTGCAGGAATTTCTCACCGTTAAGTCGGATGACATGGCTGGAAGGACGCGTATGTATGAAAAGATTGTAAAAGGTCAGAATGTACTTGAACCGGGTATACCGGAGTCTTTCAGGGTTATGACAAAGGAATTGAAAAGCTTGGGTTTGAATATAGAGCTTCTGGAAGAGTAACAATAAAAAACAATTATATTAATTTGAAATATTATGCATATTCCAGGCCAATGCTCAGAAGATGTGGCCATTAGTGCTTAAGAGGACAAAATATGGAAAATTTATACGACTTCTTCGCAAAACCCACCAATCCAAAACGTTATTCATCTGTCAAGGTTTCACTGGCTTCTTCCGAACAGATTCGGGAATGGTCCTATGGAGAGATAAAAAAGCCGGAGACAATAAACTATCGTACCTTCAAACCGGAACGGGATGGCCTTTTTTGTGCCAAGATTTTCGGTCCGACCAAAGACTACGAATGCAATTGCGGCAAATACAAACGGATGAAACACAGAGGGGTGATTTGCGAAAAGTGCGGCGTAGAAGTCATTCAATCCAAGGTACGAAGAGAACGCATGGCTCATATAGAACTGGCCACTCCTGTTTCACATATATGGTTTTTAAAAAGCCTTCCCAGTAAACTGGGAAATCTTTTGGATATGACGCTTAAAAATTTGGAGAAAGTTCTTTATTTTGATAATTATATCGTAATCGATCCAAAAGATACCGGGCTGACCCGTTGTCAGCTCTTGTCGGATGATAAATACAGAGAGGCGCTTGAATTATACGGATCAGAATTTAAAGCGGGAATCGGTGCAGAAGCGGTAAGGGAAATACTGGAAGATATTAATCTTGATGAAATATATAATGAAATCAGAGCTGATATCCGCAGTACCGGATCGGTGGCAAAGCGGCAGAAGTTGGCAAAACGCCTTAAAGTCATCGATGCTTTCAGACGAAGCGGTATAGATCCGGTTTGTATGATTATGGATGTCATACCCGTTCTTCCGCCTGATCTCCGGCCTCTGGTCCCGCTTGAAGGTGGCCGGTTTGCAACATCCGACCTTAATGATCTTTATCGCCGCGTCATTAATCGAAATAACCGGCTAAAACGTCTGATTGATTTGAAAGCCCCGGATATTATCATTCGTAATGAAAAAAGAATGCTTCAGGAGTCGGTGGATGTTTTGTTTGATAACGGTCGACACGGAAGAGTCATTACCGGAACGAATAAACGACCGCTGAAATCTTTAAGTGATACCTTAAAAGGGAAACAAGGCCGTTTTCGTCAGAACCTGTTGGGGAAAAGGGTCGACTATTCGGGTCGTACGGTTATTACGGTGGGGCCGAATTTAAGATTGCACCAATGTGGTCTGCCGAAAAAGATGGCTCTGGAACTGTTCAAGCCATTTGTTTATTACCGGCTGGAACAAAAAGGTTTGGTGTCCACCGTTAAGAGTGCCAAAAAGATGGTGGAAAGAGAAGTTCCTGAAGTATGGGATATGCTGGATGAAGTGGTTAAAGAGTACCCCGTTCTTTTAAATCGGGCACCCACATTGCACCGACTTGGAGTTCAGGCTTTTGAACCGATTCTAATTGAAGGTAAAGCCATGCAGCTCCACCCGCTTGTTTGTACGGCATTTAACGCGGATTTTGACGGAGACCAGATGGCCGTTCACGTCCCACTTTCCGTGGAGGCGCAGATAGAAGCACGCGTTTTGATGCTTTCCAGTAACAACATACTTTCGCCTGCAAGCGGGAACCCGATTATCGTTCCGAGTCAGGACATTGTTCTGGGTCTGTATTACATGACAAGAGGGCTTATCGGCTCCAAGGGTGAAGGCAAACTGTTTGCCAGTGCTGATGAAGTCAGGTCTGCATACGATTCCGCTAGTGTTGATCTCCATGCTCAGATATCGGTTCGGATAAACGGAGAAATGGTGGAAACCACGGTGGGGCGTATTCTCTTATGGGAAATCATTCCTGAAGATTTTATTGCAAATATGCTCCATATCATGGTTGCTGATGAAGATGAAGCCAAAGATATACTTAACAGATTAAATGATGGCGAGCCATTCACTGATCTGGTGAAACGCTTTTCACTAAGTCCGGACAAAGACAATGAAGGTATGGTGGGGTTGCTCAAAAAAGATGAATTTCTCGATGTGTTTAAAACAAGAGAGGAAGATGCCGACAATATTTTTTCCCTCGAAAAAGGAGAGGTTAGCCCAATCATTTTTGCCGATCAGGCCCATCATATTTTTAAAATGATTGAAAAGAAAGCCGCGATATCTTTTGAGGCGGTGAACCATGTCATGGATAAAAAAGCCCTTCGCGAACTTGTCGATTATGTTTACAGACATTCCGGGCCAAAGGCCACGGTCATCCTGTCCGACAGGTTGAAAAATATTGGCTACCAGTATTCGACCCAGGGCGGGCTTTCCATTTCAATTGATGCCATGATTACACCTGCTGTGAAGTGGGATCTGATCAAGAAGGCGGAAAATCAGGTTGGAGAAATCGGCAGACAATATATTGAAGGTCTTATTACGCAGGGTGAAAAATATAATAAAGTGGTCGATATATGGGCCAAGGCCACTGATGATGTGGCCAATGAGATGATGAGTGCAATGAAAATTGCGCCTGTGACAGACCAGGAAGGCAAACCTGTTTTAAACAAGAAGGGCAAACCGCTTACCACGGAGAGCTTCAATCCCATATACATGATGGCTGATTCAGGAGCAAGGGGAAGTAAAGATCAGATGCGCCAGCTCGCAGGGATGCGAGGTCTGATGGCAAAACCTTCAGGTGAAATTATAGAAACCCCGATCACGGCAAATTTCAGGGAAGGGCTTACCGTGTTGCAATATTTTATATCCACCCATGGTGCGCGGAAAGGTCTTGCAGACACAGCGCTTAAAACAGCGAACTCGGGGTATCTGACCAGGCGGCTGGCGGATGTTGCCCAGGACTGCATTGTTAGCGAAGAGGATTGCGGATCCATGGTGGGGGTTGAGGTTGGATCTCTGGTTGAGGGAGGAGAAGTGATACAGCGTCTTGGGGAACGTATTCTGGGGCGTTTTGCCGCAGAGGATATTCTGGATCCGTTTACGGACGAGGTGCTTATCAGTGCCGATACGAACCTTGATGAGGATGCTGTCCAAAAGATTGAAGATGCAGGAATAACCAAGGTGACGATAAAATCTGTGCTGACATGTAAATCTGCTCATGGCGTCTGCAGAAAATGCTATGGCAGGGATCTTGCTCATGGCCAAACGGTCGAAATAGGGCAGGCGGTGGGAATTATGGCGGCACAATCTATTGGTGAGCCGGGCACCCAGTTAACCATGCGTACCTTTCATATTGGAGGAACTGCCAGTCGAAGGGTTGAACAGGCAGATATCAAGGCCAGGGTGGACGGTACCATAAAATTTATTGGACTGAATATAGCCAGGAATAGTGAAAATGAAGTGGTGGTAATGAACCGCAGAGGTGGAAAATTAACCATCGTCAGTGAAACCGGGCGAGAACTTGAAAGTTTTCCAGTTATTTATGGTGCTCATATTACAGCTGGAAACGGGAAAAAAGTAAAAGCCGGTGATTTGCTTGCATGGTGGGACCCTTTTACCACTCCGATTCTTACCGAGGTGGATGGTACGGTCAAGTTCGGTGATATCGTTCAGGGAAAAACCATGCAGGAAAAAGTTGACCCTGTCACCGGGAAGTCCAGCCGCATGATCATTGAGTCTAAAAGTGCCGATGATCGTCCCAGGATTTCAATAAAGGATAAGGACAATAAAACAGCTAAATTACCGGGATCATCTTCGGTGGCGCGCTATATTCTGCCCATAGACGCAATCTTACTGGTGGAAGAAAGTGACACGGTTAAGGCGGGTGATACTATTGCCAAACTGCCGCGAGCAACCACCAAGACCAAGGACATTACAGGTGGTCTTCCAAGAGTGGCTGAGCTTTTTGAGGTACGAAAACCAAAAGAGATTACGGTGTTAAGCGAAATTGATGGTTTTGTTTCGATTTCAAAGGGGACCAAAAAAGGAAAGCAGAAAGTGACTATTACACCTGCAGATGTGGGTGACAAAAAAGAATATCTCATTCCTCGCGGCAAACATATCAACGTTTATGAGGGAGACTACATCAGGGCCGGCGAGCCCCTTATAGGCGGGGCGGCTATTCCTCAGGATATATTGAATATTAAAGGGGAAATAGCTTTGGCACGCTATCTCGTCGATGAGGTTCAGGAAGTTTACCGCCTGCAAGGTGTTCGCATAAACGATAAACACATAGAAGTGATCGTACGACAGATGATGCGACGGGTTAAAGTGCTTAATGTGGGCGACACTGACTTTGTGGATGAAGAGCAGGTCGATCGGGTATTATTTGAAGAGGCCAACAAGGCTGTTATCGAAAAAGGAGGCAAGCCGGCGGTTGCCGAGCCCCTTATTCTTGGGATTACCAAGGCATCTTTAAGTACGGAAAGTTTTATCTCCGCAGCTTCTTTTCAAGAGACGACTAAAATATTGACCAATGCCTCTATTGCCGGAGCTGTGGATCATCTGAGGGGGCTTAAGGAAAACGTTATTATGGGCAGGCTTATTCCGGCCGGAACAGGGTTTCCGCTATACAGCGACGTTGCCGTTGATGGAAGTTAACTTGCGGTTTCATTAGGGGAAATGGATTTAGTAAAATTGGATCCAACAAAAACATTAAATATTATAAAAAAGCTTGACAATATAAGACTTGAAGGATACATATCGCTATTTTTGTCTATATAGATTGACCATTTTGCGTTTGGGTGTGTGATTATTTTAATGTCATGTTTGAATAATTTGTCACTTCCGGCACAAAGAATGAAAACAGATTGATAACGAAACACCTCATAACCTGACAAGTGATATAAGGAAAGAATATGCCGACAATTAACCAGTTAGTAAGAAAGGGCAGAAAGCGAATAAAGAAAAAAACCAATACACCTGCGCTTAAAGGAGCCCCACAAAAAAGAGGTGTGTGTACACGCGTATATACATCTACACCCAAGAAGCCTAATTCTGCTTTGCGTAAGGTTGCAAGGGTCAGACTAACCACAGGGATTGAGGTTACCGCTTATATCCCTGGAATAGGGCATAACCTCCAGGAGCATTCGGTGGTTTTAGTCCGGGGAGGTCGTGTGAAGGATTTGCCCGGTGTAAGGTATCATGTGGTAAGGGGTACCCTTGACACACTAGGTGTGGATGATCGAAGAAAGGGCAGATCGAAATACGGTGCCAAAAAACCTAAATAAAAGAAAAAAATGTTTCAGGTTGAATTGAATTCCGCCCCGGCGGAATCGATCAAGGAACTGCAGTTAAAGAAATTTACCATTTAAAGTTCCTTGTTAGCTTTTACAAATGCCTAATAATGATAACTAGACGGATGGTATAAAATATGCCAAGAAGAAGAGAAGTACCTAAACGACAGTTGGCGGGTGACCCAAAGTATGACAACAAGCTGGTGGCAAAATTTATTAAATCGATTATGCGTGACGGTAAAAAAAGTCTGGCTGAATCGATACTTTATGATGCATTTGATGTCATAAAAGAAAAAACCAATGAAGAACCCATCAAAATATTTGAGCAGGCGATCGAAAATATAAAGCCAAAGATTGAAGTAAAATCGAGGCGTGTCGGTGGATCGACATATCAGGTTCCAACGGAAGTTCGTCCATCCAGACGGATGGCCTTAGGAATTAGATGGATTATAGGGTTTTCACATAAACGGCCTGAGAAAGGGATGGCGAATAAACTTGCGGCGGAAATTATGGATGCTTCCAATAATAGAGGGGCTTCCATTAAGAAAAGAGAAGACACCCACAAGATGGCCGAAGCAAATAAAGCATTTGCCCATTTTCGATGGTAACAAACAGGGTTAATGAATTCCGATTAAATGGGAGGACGGAAAGATGGCGAAGGAGAAATTTGAGCGAACGAAACCGCATGTTAATGTAGGGACGATTGGTCATATAGATCATGGCAAGACGACATTAACGGCAGCCATAACCAAGCATATGGGGTTAAAGGGTTTAGCGGATTTTGTTCCGTTTGATCAGATTGACAAGGCGCCTGAGGAGAAGGAGCGGGGGATCACGATAGCGACCGCACATGTGGAGTATGAGACGGCGAAGCGTCATTATGCCCATGTGGACTGTCCCGGGCATGCCGATTACATCAAGAACATGATCACCGGAGCGGCCCAGATGGACGGTGCGATTTTGGTAGTTGGTGCGGATGACGGGCCCATGCCCCAGACACGTGAGCATATATTGCTGGCGCGTCAGGTCGGTGTTCCCAGGATAGCGGTATTTTTAAACAAGTGCGACATGGTGGATGATGAGGAGCTTATCGAGCTGGTTGAGTTGGAGCTTCGGGAGCTTTTGGACAAGTATGAGTTTCCCGGGGATGACACGCCGATTATACGGGGCAGTGCATTAAAGGCATTGGAGAGCGATAATCCCGACAGTGATGAAGCAAAATGCGTATTTGAGTTAATGGATGCCATTGATGATTATATTCCTGAGCCGAAGCGGGATATAGACAAGCCGTTTTTAATGCCCATCGAGGATGTGTTCAGCATATCGGGTCGTGGTACGGTGGTGACGGGTCGAGTAGAGCGGGGAATCATCAAAGTTGGTGATAATGTAGAGATTGTAGGCATACGGGAGACCTTAAAGACGGTGTGCACCGGTGTAGAGATGTTCAGGAAGCTGTTGGACGAAGGTCGAGCGGGTGACAACATCGGCGTATTGATACGCGGAACCAAGCGGGAAGAGGTTGAGCGCGGTCAGGTGGTGGCAGTGCCTGGATCGATCAAGCCTTACACCAAGTTTGAGGCAGAGGTATATATATTGAGCAAGGAAGAGGGAGGTCGTCACACGCCGTTTTTCAGCGGGTATCGGCCGCAGTTTTATTTTCGGACAACGGATGTAACGGGCATATTGAATTTACCAGAGGGAGTAGAGATGGTGATGCCTGGAGATAATGTAAAGATATCCGCAGAGCTTATCACTCCGATAGCGATGGAAAAAGAGTTGCGGTTTGCGATAAGGGAAGGTGGCCGGACAGTCGGCGCAGGCGTTGTAAGCGAAATAATTGAATAAAGAGAAAGAATAAACTAATGATAACAAACACAAAGATCAGGATCAGGCTTAAGGCATATGATCATAAGCTTCTGGATCAGTCTGCATCGGATATTGTTGATACGGCAAATAAAACGGGAGCAAAGGTAGTTGGGCCAATACCTTTGCCGACACGGATTAATAAATACTGTGTTCTTAGATCTCCTCACGTCGATAAAAAATCACGAGAGCAGTTTGAAATGAGGACCCATAAAAGGATTTTGGATATTTTGGAGCCAACCCAACAAACAGTTGATGCGTTGATGAAACTTGATCTTTCACCGGGAGTTGATGTTGAGATAAAACTATAGCCGGAAAGGTTTATGGTTAGAGTTTTAACAGCGTCTATGCGGGTGTTTGATAATTTATCGAGTGTTGATCGTTGCAATACAAATTGATTTAAAGGAATAAATATTCAGATTATGTGTAAAGGATTAATAGGAAAAAAATTAGGAATGACGGGGCTGTTTACTCCTGAAGGCAGCTATATACCGGTAACGGTCGTCGAAGTCGGTCCCTGTGTGGTTACCCAGATAAAGACGGTCAACACGGATGGGTATGATGCACTTCAGTTGGGATTTGAGGAGAAGAAAAGATCACGTGTGAACAAACCGAAACAAGGTCATATGAAAAAAAGTGGAGAGACCTGTTTTGCATTTCTTAAAGAATTTCCCACAGATAATCCGCAGGATTACACACTGGGTCAAACGTTAAATTTAGATTTGTTTGAAATCGGTGAGAAAGTTGATGTGGTAGGAACCACCAAAGGGCGAGGTTTTTCAGGCGTAATGAAAAGGCACGGATTCCGCGGTGGGCGAAAATCCCATGGAAGTAGAAGCCACAGGATCCCCGGTTCCATAGGTTGCAGCGCATGGCCTGCTAAAGTTATTAAAGGGAAAAAAATGCCCGGCAGTTACGGAAACAGCCAGATGACGACCCGCAACCTGAAAATTGTAGATATCAGACCGAAGGAGAACCTGCTCCTGTTAAAGGGCGGTTTGCCTGGTGAAAAATCGGGGTTAGTGTTTATTCATAAAGTGAAATTCAATAAAAAATAAAGATGCTGCAGGATGCATGATACTAATATTCTGTATCAATATTAAGCGGAGAGATTATGAGCGTAGTAGATGTTTTGAACTGCAAAGGGGAGAAAGTGTCTCAAAGAGAGCTTGACGGTTCACTTTTTGATGTCCCAATAAAGCCAAGTGTTCTTCATGAAGTTGTGACCATGCAGTTGTCATGCAGGCGTTCTGGATATGGCACTGTAAAGCATCGCAGCGATATCAGGGGCAGCGGCAGGAAGCTTTTCAGGCAAAAAGGAACAGGAAGAGCGCGTCGTGGTGATATAAAATCGCCTTTGCTCAGAGGGGGTGGCGTTGTTTTTGGTCCGGATGACAGATCGTATGCATACAAAGTTCCCAAAAAGAAAAAAAAATTAGCCCTTAAAATGGCTTTAAGCAATAAATTAAAACATCATGAAATTATTGTGCTTGATCAGTTTGAACTGGAAAATATCAAAACCAAGGCGTTTATAGAAGTGATGGACAGTTTGGATGTGAACAATGCCTTAATCGTAACAGAAAAAAAGAATGATAAACTAGATCTATCCTCCAGGAATGTTCCCCACATAAAGGTGATGAGAGCCGAGGGAATCAATGTTTATGACATTTTAAAATATAAATATTTAGTTTTACTGGAGTCTTCCATAGATGAAATTGAAAGGAGGCTTCTGAAATGATTGACTATGGTATTATACGACGGCCTTTGGTCACGGAAAAGACAAGCATTCAAAAAGAACAGTCAAACCAGATTACGTTCGAAGTGGATCGCAAAGCCAACAGGATCGAAATTAAAAGGGCCATCGAAAAAATATTTAAGGTGAATGTCGCTCATGTCCGTACCATGCAGGTCAAGGGTAAAACCAAACAAAGAGGCCGGATTATCGGGAAACGCAGGGACTGGAAAAAAGCAATTATCACATTGCTGCCCGGTGAACGGATAGAATTTTTTGAGGGTGTTTAAATATGGCTGTAAAAAAAGTAAAACCAACCTCGCCTGGAAGACGATTTCAGGTATATTCAACATTTGATGAAATTACAAGTTCAACTCCAGAAAAGAGTTTGCTGAAACCTATAAAAAAAACAGGTGGACGTAATGCCCATGGGAGAGTTACCTGCAGGCATCGTGGAGGCGGGCGGAAAAGGCATTATCGAATGATCGATTTTAAACGGGATAAGACGGGAATCCCCGCTAAGGTTGCCTCAATAGAATATGACCCGAATCGCAGTGCGAGAATCGCACTTTTGCATTACGCGGATGGCGAAAAACGGTACATTCTGGCCCCTGTGGACCTTAAAGTAAATGACAAGGTTGAATCCGGTCCGGATGCGGATATTAAACCGGGAAATACGCTTCCGTTAAGTAATATTCCACTGGGAACACACATCCATAATATTGAACTGAGCGCAGGCAAAGGAGGGCAGATTGTCAGAAGTGCGGGAACTTTTGCACAGTTAATGGCAAAAGAAGACCGGTATGCGCTGATAAAACTTCCATCCAACGAAGTTCGCATGGTCCTGTTAAATTGCAAAGCCACCATTGGGCAGATAGGGAATGTGGTTCATGAAAATATTTCTCTTGGCAAAGCAGGTCGAAAACGCTGGCTGGGTCGAAGACCAAAAGTACGGGGAGTTGCTATGAATCCGGTGGACCATCCGATGGGAGGCGGTGAAGGGAGGTCTTCCGGAGGGAGGCATCCATGTAGCCCATGGGGTGTGCTGGCTAAAGGGTACAAGACCAGGAAGAATAGAAAAAGTGATCGCCTGATTGTCAAAAGGCGAACGAAGAGATAGAACAAGTCAGGTTATGGCTCACATTAACCGCTGATCATTTATTGGCGGGTGGGTCATAAACCTTCAAGGAGAGACTATGCCACGATCGTTAAAGAAGGGTCCATATATTGAACCAAAACTGTTAAGAAAGGTGATGATCGCCCAGGAAAGCCGAAGCAACAGGGTGATTACCACATGGTCAAGGCGATCGACGATCGTTCCCGAGATGGTTGGTATCACCATTGCTGTTCATAACGGAAGAAAACTTATTCCGGTTTTTATTTCAGAAAACATGGTGGGCCACAAACTGGGTGAATTTTCCCCCACAAGGACTTTCTACGGTCATTCCGGGGATAGGAAATCGAAATTAAAGCCATAAAATATAACCGGCTTTAAGTTTTAAGTGAATGGTTTCAACGAGATGATTTGACGTCATTAATTAACACCCAACACCTAAAACTTAAAATTATGGAATAAAGGAAACGTTTATCAATGGAGTTTAAAGCTGTGTTAAAGCATGTGCGAATTTCTTCCCAGAAAGTTCGCAAACTTATTGATGCTGTGAAGGGGCAGCCGGTCGAAGCCGGTTTGAATATGTTAAAATTTATGCCATTGAAAGCTGCAGCTATTGTTGAGAAAGTGGTTAAAAGTGCCTTGGCAAACGCTGAACAAAAAGAAGGTGTTGATATAGATTCGTTGGTAATTAAGAATATTATCGCAGATCAGGGGCCCACTCTAAAACGTTTTAGAGCAAGAGCTCGGGGCAGGGGCACCCGTATATTAAAAAGAACGTGTCATATTACGGTTATTTTAGCTGAAGAATAGATATAAATGAAGGAGGTAAAAGCTTGGGCCAGAAAGTAAATCCTATAGGGTTAAGGTTAGGAATAATCAAAACGTGGGAATCACGTTGGTATGCAGGAAAAAATTATGCTGACTATATTCTTGAAGATTATAAGATAAGGAAATTTGTAAAAAGCAAACTTCATCACGCAGGCATTTCCAAGGTTGAAATCGAAAGATCGTCCAAGCATATCAGGCTCAGAGTTTTTACCTCACGTCCGGGAATTGTAATTGGAAAAAAAGGAGCGGAAATTTCTAAGCTGAAAAAAGAGATTGAGGATAAAGTATCTCATGAAGTCATGATAGATATTCAGGAAGTTAGAAAGCCGGAGATTGATGCGCAGCTTGTTGCAGAGAATGTTGCACTTCAAATTGAAAGAAGGGTTGCCTTCAGGAGGGCCATGAAACGCGGTGTTTCATCTGCTATGAGATTTGGCGCCATGGGTGTAAAAATTAGATGTTCAGGGCGTCTGGGCGGAGCTGAAATGGCAAGGACCGAATGGTATAAGGAGGGCAGGATACCCTTACATACATTGAGAGCAGACATCGACTATGGTTTTATTGAAGCACGTACGACTTACGGGATAATCGGGGTTAAGGTATTTGTTTTCAAAGGTGAGATATTAAAAAAAGATGAGCTTGAACCTGGGCACGGATTAGAAAAATAGAGAGCCCCTACAGGACATAGATGGTTCAACCTTTTTATGCCGAACGGGCGTGCATGGAAAGAAAAATATAACAGGCAAAGCGGAGATATAAAAAAATGCTGAGTCCCAAGAAAGTGAAATATCGCAAGCAACAAAGAGGCCGAATGAGGGGCACGGCCAGGCGTGGATGTAATCTGAATTTCGGTGAATTTGGATTGCAGGCAGAAGAATGCGGTACGATAAGTTCAAGACAGATTGAAGCCGCCCGTATCGCAATGACCAGGCACGTAAAAAGAGGCGGCAAGATGTGGATTAGAATTTTTCCTGATAAGCCTATTACCAAGAAACCTGCTGAAGTCAGGATGGGAAAGGGAAAAGGAGCACCTGAAGGATGGGTTGCAGTCGTTCGTCCTGGTAGAATCATTTATGAAATGCAGGGAGTTCCAAAGGATATAGCAAAGGAAGCTTTCAGACTGGCTTCTCATAAGCTATCGGTTAAAACAAAATTTGTCGAGAGGAGCGATATGCAATGAAAGCGAGTGAGGCAAGAGATTTGAACATAGAAGAAAGAAAACAAAAAGTTGTCGAGCTTGCGGAAGAATTATTTAATCTGCGTTTTCAGCACGAAATTGGACAGCTGGAAAATCCACAGAAAATGAAACAGACCAAACGCGAGATTGCCAGGCTAAAAACCATAATCAATGAAGAGGCCGAAAAAAACAAAGCAGGTGAAAAATAGTAACTATCATGAAAAAACAGGGAAAAAAAAGACAGATGATTGGGACGGTTGTAAGTGACCGTATGGACAAAACCATTGTTGTGCTGGTTGAAACCCTTGTTAAACATCGACTTTATCAAAAATATATAAAGAGACAGACTAAATTTAAAGCCCATGACAAAGATAACACCTGCCGGGTCGGAGACAAGGTTCTAATCACCGAATCGAGACCGTTAAGTAAAACCAAAAAATGGCGTTTATCCCGTGTCGTTCAAAAAGCTGTCTAATATTGTTGAACCGGTAACAGTTGAATTTATCAGCCCCGTCCGGGCGGAAAAAAGCGCTTCGTAAAATAAAATTTTTACTTTTTGCGAACCGATCAATATTAAAGGAAATAAAAGAAGATGATTCAGGCAGAGACGAGATTAACCGTGGCAGATAATTCGGGGGCCAAAGTTTTGTATTGTATAAAGGTTCTTGGCGGTTCCCGAAGGCGGTACGCAAGCATAGGAGATATTATTGTTGTGTCCGTAAAAGAAGCCATTCCCAATGCCAAGGTCAAAAAGGGAGATGTGCTAAAGGCTGTTGTCGTTCGGACCAAAAAAGAAATCAAAAGGCCTGACGGTTCATTTATAAGATTTGATGATAATTCAGCAGTGTTAATTAGCGGAAACAAAGAACCTGTGGGGACCCGTATATTTGGCCCTGTAGCAAGAGAGTTAAGGGCCAAGAGATTTATGAAAATCATTTCACTGGCACCGGAGGTGTTATGATTAAGTTGGTGATTGAAGATATGGACAGACCGATTGAAATGCGGAGAAATGACTGATCATGAGAAATAGATGTCTGATTAAAAAAGACGACAAGGTGAAGGTGATTACCGGTAAAGATAAGGGAAAGATCGGTAAGGTCTTACAAGTAATAAAAAAGAAAAACAAAATTCTTGTCGAAAATATAAATATGGTTAAACGGCATTCAAAACCGAGCGCAAAAAGCAAGCAGGGCGGTATTATTGAAGGGGAAGCAGCGATCCAGCGGTCCAATGTCATGTTGGTGTGTAACAAGTGTATTAAACCTGCCCGCATAAAAACACAACGCCTTGAGGATGGTAAAAAGATACGTGTTTGCGCCAAGTGTAACGAAGCCTTAGACAAATAGGAAAATAAACACGATTATGTGCTAAAGGAGCATATATGTCCCAGCTAAAACAGTACTATGAAAAAGAGGTTGTATCAAAGCTGATTGAGACCTTTGGATATAAAAACGCCATGCAGGTTCCTAAACTGGAAAAAATAATCTTAAACATGGGACTTGGGGAAGCCATTCATAATATCAAATTATTAGATTCAGCAGTGGAAGAGCTTACCATCATTTCAGGACAAAAACCGGTCATTACCCGGGCAAAAAAGTCTATTGCAGCCTTCAAGCTGAGGGCAGGAATGCCCATCGGCTGCATGGTGACTTTACGGCGTATTCGCATGTATGACTTCTTTAACCGGCTGGTTAATATCGCTCTTCCACGTGTCCGGGATTTCCGAGGCGTTTCGGGAAAAGCCCTTGATCGCAAAGGGAATTACTCTATGGGTATAAAGGAACATATTATTTTCCCGGAGATCGATTATGATAAAATCGACAGGATTAAAGGGCTAAACATAACCATCGTTACCAGTGCCAAAACCGATGAAGAAGGAAAAGAACTGCTTAAACTGCTTGGAATGCCGTTTAAGAATTAGTCGTTCTAATTTGATAAAGAAATACCCCGTTAAAAGTTCTCCAGTTGTTCATTCATTCGGACAAACGGCTTAGTGGATATTTGGCGGGAAAAGCATTTTCTACTCAACTGATTTACCATGTCTGGAGGAGGATAATTTGGCGAAAAAAGCGCTAAGAATGAAGGCGGCGAAGGAACCGAAGTTTAAAGTGAGGGCATATAACAGATGCCCGATTTGTGGCAGATCGAGAGGATTTATTAGAAAATTTGGGATTTGCCGTATTTGTTTCCGGTATTTTGCTTCACACGGTAAGCTTCCAGGCGTAACAAAATCGAGTTGGTAATATTTTTTAATTAGGAACCTTTATGTTACCACTCATACACCAGGACATTGAGAAACAATAACGAGGTGATTTTAACATAATTATTTTCTTGTCTTTGGGGCAGAACAAATTTTATTCAGCTTTGTCCGGGCATGTTTAAATTTTAATCGGAGAAAAAAAATGGCAATGAGTGACCCAGTGGCCGATATGTTAACACGTATAAGAAATGCAGCAAAGGCCAAGTTTAACAGTGTTGATATTTCAGGTTCAAAGCTAAATAGCGAATTGGCAAAAGTATTAAAAAATGAGGGCTTTATCCGTAATTATAAATTTATCAAGGATGGAAAGCAGGGAATTTTACGTATTTATCTTAAATACAGTAAAGACCAGGTCAATGCAATATATGAGCTCAAACGTATCAGCAAACCGAGCAGGCGGGTTTATACCAAGAGTAAAGATATAAAGCCTGTGTTCAATGGTATGGGAATAGCGATTTTATCGACATCTAAAGGAATAATGACAGATAAAACCGCAAGGAAGCAGAATGTGGGAGGGGAGATTCTCTGCAACATCTGGTAGATTCAAAAGGGAGCAACAAATGTCTCGAGTAGGAAAAAAACCGATAACGATACCTGAAAAGACAAAGATAACTTATAAGGACAGGATAATTACCGTACAGGGTGAAAAAGGCGTATTGACCCGATCAATTAATCCCATGATCGACCTGGAGATCAATGAGGGTATTATTAATGTAACGATGATGAAAGAAGACCGAGTGGGTCGATCTTTGCAAGGTCTTACACGGAGTCTGGTGGCAAATATGATAATCGGCGTGAACCAAGGATTTGAACGGGCGCTGGAAATTAGCGGGATCGGTTATCGAGCTGAATTAAAGGGAAAAACAATTGTATTAAATCTTGGATATTCAAATCCTGTTCACTTTGAACTTCCTGAAGGAATATCAGCAGCAGTTGACCGAAACAATATTATTAAGCTTTCCGGAATCGATAAGGAGAAGCTGGGGCTGGCAGCTGCAGCGATAAGACAACTAAGGCCGCCGGAGCCTTATAAGGGAAAAGGAATTAAATACGCAGGGGAACGGATACAAAGAAAAGCCGGTAAAACCGGAGTGAAATAGGCATAACAGGGATATTAAAAGATGGGGTCTTTAGATTTAAAAAAGCAGGCACGGCTAAAGAGAAAAAAGAGAATAAGGAAAAAGGTGTTCGGCAGCCAGGAGAAGCCAAGGCTATGTGTGTTTCGAAGTGCAAGGCATATATATGCACAGGTGATTGATGATACTGCGGGTTGTACTCTTGTTTCGGCGTCGAGTATGGAAAAAGACGCAAAACAACATGTAGAAAAAGGCAATAAGGCTGCAATAGCTAAATACATCGGTAAAATTGTTGCTGAACGCAGCATGGAAAAAGGTATTAAAAAAGTCGTATTTGACCGAAACGGTTTTTTATACCACGGGCGTGTTAAGGCCGTTTCTGTGGGTGCACGGGAAGCAGGGCTTAAATTTTAGCCGAATTAAAATTTAAGTGAATCCGAAGGAGGCAGATACTTGTTTAAACAAAATGCAGATGATAACCAGTTAATGGACAAAGTCGTTCATATTAACCGGGTTGCAAAAGTGGTAAAAGGCGGTCGCAGGTTCAGCTTTAGCGCAATCGTTGTGGTGGGTGATGGTGAAGGGTCTGTGGGTTTTGGGTTGGGTAAGGCAGGAGAAGTACCGGAAGCCATTCGAAAAGGTATGGAAAAAGCCAAGAAAAGCATGGTTAATGTGCCCCTGGTCGGTGGAACAATCCCTTACGAAACAATAGGCAGGTTTGGGGCGGGAAGAGTTCTGCTTAAACCCGCATCCCAGGGAACAGGCGTTATCGCCGGAGGTGCTGTAAGAGCGGTTCTCGAGGTTGCCGGTATTCAAAACATTCTTACAAAATGCATGGGATCTCACAACCCGCATAATGTGGTTAAAGCGACTTTTACCGGTCTTAAACAACTTCAGAGTAAAGAGCAGGTTGCCGCCAGGCGCGGTATAAACATCGAAGACCTTTAAATGATAGATTGTCGATTAAAATGAGTCATTTTTTTACTTTGGGAAAGCACGCTATAGAATCAGTCGGTACAGACAGCCAAAAGGAATGATACATGGCAGGAACATTGAAAATAACGCTTGTCAAGAGCATGATAGGAAGACCTGAAAAGCATAGAAAGGTGTTACGTGGTATGGGATTACGAAAGGTGAACAGGAGTGTAGAACTTCAGGATACGCCACCCATACGAGGGATGATCAATGCTGTTACGCATTTGGTGAAAGTTGAGGAGAAAGCCGATGAAGTTAAATGAATTGTCGCCGGCAAGCGGGTCACATAAAAATAAAAAACGGCTGGGACGGGGTGTTGGATCCGGGAAAGGAAAAACAGCAGGTAGAGGAACCAAAGGACATAACAGCCGTTCCGGTGGAGGCGTGAGGCCTGGTTTTGAGGGCGGCCAGATGCCGATCCATCGCCGGTTGCCAAAACGCGGCTTCACAAATATTTTCCGAAAAAAAATAATAGAAATAAATATTCGTGATCTGGCGAGATTCGAAAGCGGCAGCACGGTCGATGAAGCTGCACTCATACGTATGGGACTTGTTAAAGGGAAAAGAGACGCAATAAAACTCCTTGGTAAGGGTGAGATAAGTATCCCGCTTAAAATCAAGTTAAACAGGGTGAGTAAAAGTGCCGGAGAAAAGATCGTATCGGCCGGCGGAAGCGTAGAGGTTGTATAGATGATTGGCGGCGGGTTTGGCAATATATTCAAAATCCCCGAGTTGAAAAAAAGAATTTTTTTCACGCTCGCATTTCTGATTATATATCGTGTGGGAGTGCACGTTCCGGTTCCCGGTATAGACGCTGCCGCTCTTGCTGAAATTTTTGCCAGGGCAAAAGGGACCATACTGGGGATTTTTAATATGTTTTCCGGAGGTGCGTTGGAGCGATTATCTGTTTTTGCTTTAGGGATTATGCCATATATCAGCGCATCGATTATTTTACAGCTGATGACAGTGGTTGTGCCACATCTTGAACGCTTGAAAAAGGAAGGGGAGCAGGGGCGTAAAAAGATTACCCAGTATACCCGTTACGGTACCGTGATACTGAGTATTATCCAGGGATTCGGTATCAGTGTCGGTCTTGAAAGAATGGGTGCGGTTATTACCCCGGGGTGGAGTTTTAGGCTCATGACAGTGATCACGCTGACCGCAGGAACCGCATTTATTATGTGGCTGGGAGAACAGATTACCGAGCGTGGTATCGGCAACGGTATTTCGCTGATTATCTTTGCAGGAATCGTGGCCAGGATGCCGACAGCCATCGCCAATGTATTTCGCCTTGTTTCCACCGGAGCGATGGGTATATTTCCTGTACTGATTTTGACTATTTTAATGGTTCTGGTGGTGGCTGTGATTATATTCGTCGAACAGGCTCAGCGCAGAATACCGGTACAATATGCCAAAAGGATTATCGGCAGAAAAATGTATGGCGGACAGAGTACGCATCTGCCCCTTAAGATTAATACTTCGGGAGTTATTCCACCGATTTTTGCTTCGTCCATTATGATGTTTCCGGCAACTGTGGCCAGCTTTATAACGATTGCCTGGATGCAGAATATTGTTTCTTCGATCACACCGGGTAATTTAGTATATGAACTGTGTTATGTGGGGATGATATTCTTTTTCTGTTATTTTTATACAGCCGTTACCTTTAATCCGGTTGACGTGGCGGATAATATGAAAAAACAGGGCGGTTATATTCCGGGTATTCGACCGGGTAAACGTACCGCAGATTATATCGACAAGGTATTAACCCGTATTACTCTTGGCGGGGCTGTATATGTTTCAGCAGTATGCGTTTTGCCATCCATCCTGATCACAAAATTTAATGTTCCTTTTTATTTTGGCGGGACGGCACTTTTGATTGTGGTAGGCGTGGCAATTGATACCATTGCGCAGATGGAATCGCACATGTTAAGCCGCCATTACGAGGGCTTTTTGAAAAAAGGTGGGGCGAAAATGAAGGGGCGTTTTTGATATGGTGGTTTTAAAATCACCCAAAGAGGTTGAAAAGATACACGCAAGCAATCAAATTGTTGCCAAAATTCTTTCTGTACTTGAATCAGAGGTCAAACCGGGAGTTAACACGCTTTATTTAAACAACCTGGCAGAAGAATTGACCAGGAAGAACGAAGCAAAGCCGGCATTTAAAGGTTACAGGGGTTTCCCATATTCACTTTGCGCTTCGGTTAATGAAGCAGTGGTTCATGGATTTCCCTCTAAAAGGCCGCTCAAAGAGGGCGACATTTTAAGCATGGATTTCGGAGTTCTTTTTGGCGGTTATTATGGAGACTCTGCCTTGACCGTGGGTGTGGGGAACATATCAAAAACTGCCCGACGGCTTATGGATATTACCGAGCAGTCACTGTATAAAGGAATTGAAAAGGCAGTTGTAAATGGTCGGCTGTCAGATATTTCCAATGCGGTTCAAAAGCACGTGGAAGATGCCGGGTTTTCCGTTGTTCGCATATTCGTAGGCCACGGTATTGGCAGCAACCTTCATGAAGATCCCCAGATACCTAATTTCGGGAAACCGGGCATGGGAATACTATTAAAACCGGGGATGACCATAGCCATTGAACCCATGGTCAATGAAAAAGGCTATGAGGTTGAGATACTTGAAGATGGATGGACAGCGGTAACCAAAGATGGGGGACTGTCCGCCCATTTTGAACATACCATAGCAATTACCAATGAGGGCCCAGCTATTTTAAGTGCGCGAAACGGGAGTAAATGATGGCTAAAGAGGAATTGATAAAAACAGAAGGAACTGTCCTTGAAACTTTGCCCAATGCAATGTTCAAAGTGGAGCTGGAAAATAAGCACCAGGTTCTTGCACACATTTCCGGGAAGATGCGGATGCATTTTATCAAAATATTACCTGGAGACAAAGTTTCTGTTGAGCTTTCACCCTATGATCTCAGCAGGGGCAGGATTACTTACCGGGCAAAATAAGGTCTGCCGGTTTTCGGTTCGCTCCATCG
The DNA here is from genome assembly GCA_034189135.1 of Thermodesulfobacteriota bacterium. Classification (NCBI taxonomy): domain Bacteria; kingdom Pseudomonadati; phylum Thermodesulfobacteriota; species Thermodesulfobacteriota bacterium. Next base: position 45,056 of record JAXHVO010000070.1, read on the forward strand.
GATCAGGAAAAAAGGAGTTTTAGATGAAAGTCAGAGCGTCGGTTAAAAAAATGTGCAGAAAATGTAAGATAGTTCGCAGAAAAGGGGTTGTAATGGTAATCTGCGAAAATAAAAGGCATAAACAAAGGCAAGGATAAAAGGAGGATAAGCTTTGGCAAGAATTGCGGGTGTAGATTTACCCAAGCGCAAACGAATTGAGATCGGTTTGACATATATTTATGGGATTGGCAGGTCCAGATCAAATGTAATACTGAAACAACTTAAAATTGACCCGGATACAAATACCGATAAACTGTCAGAGTCGGAGATTAACAGTATCCGCAAAGTAATCGACAGTGAATATAAAGTGGAAGGTGAACTCCGTACGGAAGTATCCATGAATATTAAAAGACTGATGGATCTTGGATCATACCGCGGGCTTCGTCATAGAAAATCACTCCCGGTTCGAGGCCAGAGGACAAGTACAAACGCACGGACGCGTAAGGGACCCAAAAGATCGGCTGTAAAGAAGAGAGGCGGGATCAAGAAAAAATAATGAGGCAAAATAAATAAAAGTCTAGTTTTATCACAGTCTTATAATTTTTATTGCCGGGCAGATTAAACAGTACATTCATTACCAGATAAAATATAGGAACTTTATACATGGCTAGAAAAATCCGTACCAAAAAAAAGGAAAAAAAGAATATAGCCAGTGGGGTGGTGCACATACAGGCTACTTTTAATAATACAATCGTTACCATAACGGATCCAGGCGGAAATGTGGTGGCATGGTCAAGCTCCGGAATTCAGGGTTTTAAAGGGTCACGTAAAAGTACACCTTTTGCCGCCCAGCTGGCAGCCGAAGACGCCGCAAAAAAAGCAATGGAACATGGGATGCGAAATGTTGAAGTCTATGTGAAAGGGCCCGGGCCGGGAAGAGAATCAGCACTTCGGTCGTTGCAGGCCACCGGATTCAAGGTCTTGGTTATTAAAGACGTAACCCCTATTCCGCATAATGGTTGCAGGCCACCCAAAAGGCGGAGGGTATGAGAACTCTTTGGGAATTGGTTAACTGACGATGTGGTTAAACGGTTGAGTAGTTAAAAAAAGAAGTATACCAATTAACCGATTAACTGTTTAGCTGTTTTAGATAAAAAAGGAGGAAGACTTGGCAAGATATACAGGTTCGGTATGCCGCTTATGCAGGCGAGAAAATATTAAAATGTATCTTAAGGGAGATCGCTGTTATTCTGACAAGTGTGCGTTTGATCGACGGGGATATCCACCGGGACAACATGGCCAGCGTCGCGGAAGGAAGATATCTGATTATGGTATTCAGCTTAGAGAAAAGCAGAAGGTAAAACGTATTTACGGTTTGTCGGAAAAACAGTTTCACCTGTTTTTTGAAAGAGCGGATCGCAAAAAAGGTATCACCGGATCAAATCTTCTTACCATGCTCGAAAGGAGATTTGATAATGTCGTATATCGTTTGGGTTTCGTTAATTCACGTACCCAGGGGCGACATTTTGTAAAGCACAATCATTTCCAGATTAATGGTAAAAAAGTTAATATTCCGTCATATCTTGTCAAAGAAGGTGATGTGATAGAAATACGGGAGAAAAGCCGGAAAATGCAGGCCATTAATGACGCCCTTGATGCTGTTGTACGAAGAGGAATTCCACAATGGCTCGAACTGGAAAAGGATAACATGAAAGGAATAGTCAATAGTTTTCCTGAACGGGAAGATATTACAATGCCAATGCAGGAGCAGCTTATAGTTGAGCTGTACTCCAAATAACGTAATCGTCCACAGGCACCGCATCTGCACGCGCTCAGGGCAGCCAGCATAGTAGACTATAGCTGGCTGCCCTGACCACGCACATATGCAGCACCTGTGAACGATTACAAAACTGAGATAATAAATAATATATCAGCCAAACCGTTAAAAACTGGAGATAATAAATGCCATCAAGTGAACTGATGTACATTAACTGGCAAGAGATGATAAAGCCGGAAAAGGTTCAGGTAAGCAGTAGGCCATCATATGGAAAGTTTGTTTGCGAACCTCTTGAAAGAGGATTTGGTCTGACAATTGGAAATGCTTTAAGAAGAATCATTCTTTCTTCTCTTTACGGAGCTGCCATAATCTCTGTAAAGTTTGACGATGTCATGCATGAATTCAGCGTCATTGAGGGCGTTTTCGAGGATGTATCCGAAATTATACTTAATTTAAAGGAAGTTCGTTTAAGTCTTGCCGATAATGAGCCAAAGGCATTACGAATTGATGCCCAGGGACCTAAGGAGGTTACCGCCGCTGATATAATCAGTGATGACGGAAAATGTGAAGTGCTTAACCCCGCGTTGCATATTGCCACACTTTCGGATAAGGCTGATTTAAAAATGGATATGATTGCCAAGATCGGGAAGGGGTATTCTCTGGCTGAATCAAATAAGGATCAAGACGCACCTGTAGGAACGATTCCGATAGATTCAGTATTTTCACCGATTAAACGTGTCAGCTATGTGGTCGGCAATGCCCGTGTGGGTCAAAAAACAGACTATGATAAGCTGACCATGGAGGTCTGGACAGACGGGAGCGTGAAACCAGAGGATGCGGTTGCCTATGCGGCTAAAATATTAAAAGAACAAATGGCAATTTTTATTAATTTTGATGAACAACTTGAACCGGAGCCTGAAAAGAAATCGGGTGAAACGCAAAAACCAAAATTTAATGAAAATCTTTATCGAAGTGTTGAAGAGCTGGAGCTTTCGGTAAGAAGTGCCAATTGTCTGAAAAATGCAAATATTTTGAAAATTTACCAGCTAGTAAATAAGACAGAAGGTGAAATGCTCAAGACAAAAAATTTTGGTAGAAAATCATTGAACGAAATTAAAGAAGTTTTAAGTGAAATGGGTCTTTCTCTTGGAATGAAACTCGAAGGATTTATTGCGCCTGAAGAGGATACAGAGGAAGAAGGCGAATAGAGACATACATTGTGCAATATGACTTTTTATAAGGGCATCAATAAATGAGACATAGAAAAGCCGGCATCAAATTAAATAGAACAACCTCCCACAGGAATGCCATGCTGAGAAACATGGTGACATCTTTATTTAAGTATGAACGAATCCGAACGACCGGGGCGAAGGCCAAGGAGTTAAGAAGATGGGCAGATCATTTGATCACCCTTGCCAAACGGGGTGATTTACATGCAAGACGGCAGGCACTTTCGATTATAAGAGAGAAGACTGTTGTTTATAAACTATTTAAAGAGGCTGACGAAAAGTATGGTAAAGTATCCGGGGGCTATACCAGAATTGTTAAAATCGGACGGCGTCCTGGTGATGCGGCTCCTGTTTCTCTGATAGAACTTGTGGCAGTTGAAAAGCCGAAAAAGAAAAAAGTGACAAAGAAAAAAGGCAAGGTGGCTGCAGGAAAGAAAAAAATTACAGAAGAGAAGGCTGCGGTTGAAGAAAAAGAAGAAAAGACAAAAGAGACAGAGAAAAAGACCGCGGTAAAGAAAGAAGCGGTTAAGAAAAAAGATGAGCAACCTGAAAAAAAGCGCAAAAAACCGGCAGTAAAAAAGGCGGCAGCTGGAAAAACAGAAAGCAAACCTGAAAAAACGAAGAAAAAGTCGGAGGCCAAGAAAGTCAAAGCGGATAAAAAAGAGGATAAACCTGCAAAAGAGAAAAAACCTGCCGTAGCGAAAAAAGCAGCCGATAAACCGGTAAAAGAAAAAAAATCTGTTGCGAAGAAACAGGTAGCCGACAAAAAAGAAACCAAAGCTGAGCAAAAGAAGAAAAAGCCAGCTTCCAAGAAAACCGATGCAAGCAAAGAAAAAAAGGCTGAAAAGAAACCGTCTGCTGAAAAGAAAGCCAAGGCGGTAGAAAAAGAAGCTAAAACTGAAAAGAAAAAGGCTAAACCCAAGGATACCAAAGAAAAAAAATAGCCTGATGTTGATGAAACAGAGACCTTAAAAAAAGACATATCCAATGCCCTGCGGTTAATAACAAGCGGGGCATTTTTATGTTGACCATCCCAACGCGATAATATCCAGCAATTACTAAGAAGAAATAGCGGTTATTTTTTCATAGCAGTCTTTTTCCTGGCAGCTTTTGCTACATACAACATTTCGTCTGCTTTTTTTAAAAGCATGTCCGGGTTTTTAATTGACTTGTCTTCAGTGGATGCAACACCGAAACTGATGGAGACGGGGATTGTGGTTTCTGCTGTACTCAAAGGGTGGCGCATGAAATAATCCTGGAGACGATACATCAGAGTTTTTGTGCTTGTAGCCGAAGTCTCCGGAAGGATAAAAATGAACTCGTCTCCGGCAAATCTTGCCACCACATCCGTGTCCCTGCTTATATTGAACAATTGATTCGCCACGTACTTTAGCAGTTCATCGCCCCGATCATGTCCATACATATCGTTCACGCTTTTGAAATCGTCAAGGTCTATAAAAACGACCGAAAGTGTTCTCTTATAGCGCTTTTCACGGTTGAACTCCCTTTTGAGTGCACTTTCCATCGCCCTGCGGTTAAGCAAGCCTGTTAACGGGTCGGTGTAGGCGAGAAACTTCAACTTCTCATGAGCGGTCACATTAGACAAACAAACAGAGACTTTTACTGCCAGTTGCTCAAGGGAACTTGTATCCAGTCCCGGTTTGAAATGTCCGGGTAAAATGTGCGCCTGATTTAAACTTCCGATTATCTCTCCGTCAAAAGAAATGGGCGATATGGCAATAGAGCGGATGGTATATCTGTCCTGCCGGGGAATAAGCTCAGCGAAAGCTTTCAAGTTATCATTAATAAGGATGGGGGTTGTGTTGGTGCCGATCAATTTTAAAAAAGTATTTTTATCAACCACATTCATGTTTTGTTTTAAGATCTCGGAACTTTCAAGATGTTCTATGAAACGCATGACTTCGCTTTTATCAATAAGGGAAATCCAGACATAAGGCATACTGAATTTCTTTTTGATTTCATCCAACAGGGTTTCAAAAAGATCTTTATAATTTAAAATTGAAAGAATTCGCTTTTCAATTTCAAAAAACTTTCGGGTCGTCTCATCGTTCAGCTTAATTTGCTCGATAAGTTCTTTGTTGCTTTGATTTTGCATAAACTTAGTTTTTTAAAAGTTATTGTTGATTGGTTTGTAACCAGTCGAATTTAATTCGTAAATCTCTGAGATAGCTATACAAAATATTCTCTACGTTCTCTGTGAACTCAGTTATAATAAAAAACTTTTTACCAGAACGTCATTGTTGTTTGGAAATATATCTTAGCATCTGTCCGGTTACCAGAGCAATAATATCTCTATGCAGAAAATCATCTGGCGCATTTTCCATCAGCATGTCTGTCATTTCTTCCGTGCTCTGGTTTATATCTTTGGTTCGGGCATAAGATGCTTCAAGAACAGCTCTGGCATTTTTGGCGAAATCGATTGATCTGTTCAGGAAACTGCTGGCGTCTTTGCCGGTTCTGGCGCCATAATGTTCGGCAAGATAAACGTCGATTTCATATCCTGCCATCTTTTCCAGGCTTTCCTGGTATTTGTCAAAATTGGAATTTGCACAGGTGAAAATCTGGTCTCCAAAAGGAATTCCTCCAGCATCGGACCCAAACATGGCTTTTTCTTCTGCCACGTAGGCGGCGATGGAACAAGAAGAGTGGCCGGGGACCTCTATTATTTCAATGGTCAGGTCACCGCATGGAATTTTATCCCCTTCTTTAACCACCTCTTCCACCTGGATTCCTGAGAACCCGAGTCCCAGGTCTTTGGCCTGATCCTCCCTTTCCTTTTCCTTTAAAAGTGCCTGATTCATAAATTGAATGGCTTCTATCACCTTAGGGGCAGCCAACAGTTCTTTTGCCCTTTGAGATGCTGTGATCTTGGCCCACGGCCAGTGTTTTTTTAAAAAAGGAACCACCCCGCAGTGATCAAAATGGGAATGCAAAATAAAGATTCGCTTTATCCTCTCTTCTTCAATTTGAAATTGCTTAAGCTGCTCAATCATTTCCGGAACCATATGGACCATGCCGCCGCCCAAAACGGCGTATTCATCTTTCCCTTTTAGAATATAAACAGATGATTCGTTAACACCCAGCAGCAGAATTCTATCGGTCACTTTCCCGGGGTTGGTGATTACCATTTCATTCTCCTTTTTTTTGTTGAATTTTTCCCTTTATGAAAATAACGATTCATAAAGCATCTGTCAAAAAATTTCAATCACATATCAATGACCGTATCAAAGGAATCATAAAAAATCGTCACAATGCCTTAGATGGGGTTTTAAATGACGCCATCAGCATTAGAACAAAGAAAAAGTAGACCTGGATCGGAGCTACTTTTCTCTTGACAAAATAGGATGTAGCTGCAATATAGCTTTTAATCATCTTTGGCAAATGAATGAAGTTTAGTAAATTGTTGTAACAACTAATTTCAAAAGGAGGCGTAGATGGCATTAAAAAGATTGGTAATTGTTATTTTGGTATGTATGGTTAGCTTTGGTTTGCTGGTTGGTCCGGCAATGGCAAAAAAGAAACCATCTCTGGATGCATGGAAAGCTAAATTTGATCCTTCAACTGCAAAATACAAATGCATAGTTTCCAATGTGTCCCATCCGGTGCTTAAGGGGACTTACGCCGGGTTTGCCATTCGGGACGAACTGTGGAAAAGGACGAACGGCCAGATTTATGTCGATTACAAGCCATTTTCCATGCTTGGCGGAGAGGTGGAGGTTTTAAACCAATTGCAGATGGGCGCCATCCAGGGTATGGGCTGTAGTTCTGTGGCATCGACAAATCTGGGTCCCAGATTCGGTCTGGTAAACCTGCCCTTTCTGATTAATTCTTTTGATAAATTGGACAAATTTGTCAAAAGCGGAAAGCTTTTTGATCATTTCATGATGGCCATGGATCATCAGGGTATCATAGGTATTGATATCAGTAGTTATGGTAATTATGGCTGGGCAACGACCATACCGGTTAAAACTATTGCAGACGCTAAAAAGGTTAAATTTCGTATTGCTGAGGCAGCGGTTAACAAGCTGTCTTACAAGGCATGGGGATTCAATCCTGTGGTTATGCCATGGCCTGATGTACCTGTAGCACTTAAGCAGGGGGTTATTACAGGTCTTGATCATACACTTACAGTGTGCAGTGTTACCAAGAAATTTGAGGTGGCTAAGTATTATACACAGCTTAATTATGCCCAGGGCCTTTTCATTTGGATCTTTAATAAGGCATGGTATAACAAACTTCCCAAGGACCTTCAAAAAATATTCAAAGAGACCGTGCATGATGTATGCGCAAAGGCCCGTAAGGCGGATATACAACAGGAAGCGGATCAGATTAAAGCGGCAACGGAGAAATATGGTGTAAAATTCTTTAAATTGTCTGATAAAGAAATGAGGAGCTTGGCCAAAAAGTCAAATTCGGTTCACAAAAAATTTGCTCCTGAAATCAACAAGCTTTACAAAGGGGACAAATACCGACCTAAAAATTACCTGAAAGAAGTTCAGAAATATATGGGCTATTAGCCATAATTTTTTGAAATAAATAAAGGGGGCTAATAAAAGCCCCTTTATTGCTTTTTAAATACCCTGTCTTTTTTGATGGGGTAATTATTTACAAAGTGCGTTAAAGGATTATCCTATGTTAGGAAAGATTCTGGACTTTTTAGACAAGATATTGACCTTTTTTGAGGAGTGGACGCTTTTTATTACTGTAATGGTAGCGTTGATTGCACTCTTTTTTAACGTGGTTTTAAGATACGGGTTTAATTATTCCCTGGCCTGGTCGGAGGAACTGGTCAGAGAGGTGATTATTTACACCACTTTTATCGGCTGCAGCGCTGCTGTAAAAAATCGTTCCATGATCAAAATTGATGCTTCTGTTCAGCTTTTACCCAAGCTGAAAATGTCGCTGACTTATTTCAGTAATTTTGTAACCATAATCTTTTCAGGCATGATGATTTATTATGGCTGGCTCATGGTAGCGCTTCAGGTGCGTACACATCAAAAGACCATTATCATGCAGATCCCACTGGCATATCTTTACGCAATACTGCCGCTTATGGGGATAATGATGCTGATTCGCACCATCCAGGTTATCCATCAGGACTTTACCGAACAACGGGCCAAGAAATCACCGGAATAATAAAAAAGATAGTTTCGAGTTTGTTCACTTAAAGGAGATCCAGTTTATGGAATTCAGTCACCTTATTATCCTGCTGATTCTTTTAGGATGCATGGCAACCTATATTCCTGTGTTCATGTGCCTTTTCTTTACAGCGGTACTGGGATTTATTTTTTTTACCGACCTGCCGCCTCTCCTTCTTGCCCAAAGCCTCTTCAGGAGTATGGACAAGTTCGCCCTTGTTGTTGTTCTCTTCTTTATATTATGCGGCAATATTATGACAGCCGGCACTATTGTGGAAAAGCTTATCAAAGTTGCAAATTCACTTGTGAGCTGGCTTCCCGGCGGTCTTGGCATGGCCGGTGTTTTAGCATGCGGGCTGTTCGGTGCCATCTCAGGCTCAACAGTAGCAACTGTGGTGGCCCTGGGCGGATTTATGATTCCGGCTCTCCTCGATAACGGATACCCGGAAAAATACACTCTTGGTCTTATGACCACATCTCCTAATCTGGGTGTGATTATTCCTCCGAGTATCGGGATGATTCTTTACAGCATGATCAGCAATGTATCTTTGGAAGGGCTGTTTTTGACCGGCTTTCTCCCCGGGATTTTGATCATTCTGGGCACATGTTTTTATTCTTATTTCTTTTTTAGAAAAAAGAAAGAAATCGTTCGTATGCCGGTACCAAGTAACAGGGAAGTTCTGGCTGTATTAAAAGAAGGATTCTGGTCACTCATGTTGCCAATTATTATCTTTGGCGGGATTTTTTCCGGTGCTTTCACTGCCAATGAAGCCGCTGTTGTGGCCTGTGTCTATGCCTTTATTGTGGAGATTTTTATACACAAATCCATGAAACTGAGCCAGGCAAAAAAGATTACAGTCAATTCTGCCGTGACATCTGCAACTCTTTTGATCATCGTGGCAGGGGCTACCTGCTTTGGACGGCTCCTCACTCTCGAAGATATCCCAGGAAAGATCACCGAAGCCGTGCTTGCAGCAATCAGCTCACCTGTTGTTTTCCTTTTAGCTATGAATGTTCTGCTTATTTTTATAGGTATGTTCATGGATATCATTTCTGCAACAATGATCCTGGGTCCTGTATTTTTGCCCATGCTGGATGCATTTAATATAAGCTGGATGCATTTTGGTTTGATTATGACGGTAAACCTTGGTATCGGGTATTGTACACCTCCCATGGGAGTCAGTTTATACATTACAGGAGCTATTGCCAACAGGGATATTGTCTATGTGTCCAAGGCTGTCATGCCGTTTATCGCTATACAAATTGCCGTATTGCTTTTTATGACATACATGCCTGATGCGGTTTTATGGCTACCAAAGGTTATGGGTTTCTTGGAATAAAAAATAAACTAATCATGAAAAACATTTATTGCGGAGGTTTTCATGAAGCTAAAGCAAATAGTAATATCTATTGAAAATTCACCCGGACGCCTTTTAGAAGTTACGAGAACTCTTGGTGAAGCCGGAATTAATTTAAGGGCGTTGAATCTGGTAGATACCGGTGCCTTTGGCCAGCTTCGGCTTCTGGTTTCCGATATAGTTTCCGCCAGGCGAATTTTGATGGAAATGCAAATTCCTGCATTTGTAAATGAGGTCATTGCGGCTGAAATTGAAGATAAACCGGGAAGCCTGGCCAAGTTGCTTGAACCGCTCGGAGAGGTCAATATAAACGTGGTTTTCATGTATGCGTTTATAGGTTTTTCATCCGAAAAGGCGGTAATGATTTTTCGTTTCAGTGATAACGACAAAGCCATCGAGGTTCTTCAGGCCGGCGGAATAAAGCTGCTTGATGCCAAAGCCTTTGGAATTCTATAAAGATTGAAAAGACAATTTATCTTCCTTGCCTTTTAAAAAATAATGTAGCCATTAACAGTTGTCGGTTTACAGTTCTCAGTTTTTCAATGAATTTGTGATGCCTTTCGTTTATTTCAACGGTGAACCGCTAACTGTAAACCGTGATCGGTTACAATAATAGGCATACCTTCCAATTCAAACCAGATGATAACGATCATTTGCCTTGCGAAAAAATATCTGCCACTGATTTATTCTGATTTAGATTGTGATAAACCATGAAGAAAAAACCAGATTCAAATTTGAAATCCAGAAAGCGAAATTCTGGACTAATGCAAATGAACGAACCTCTATCAAACCATCCTGTCAGAAACGAAGAACTTGAAATCGAGCGGGATCGTTATCGGGTATTTATCGAAGATGTGGCGGATGGCTTTTTCGAAACCAACCTTCGGGGGAATTTTATTTTTTTTAACGATGCCATGTGCCGTATTTTCGGGTTTTCGCGAGAAGAGATCAAAGACCGTAATTTTCGGGAATTCATGGATGAAAAAAATGCGCAAGTTGCCTATGAGAGCTTTAACAAGCTCTATAGCAGCGGCAAAGGTGTGACGGACATTATATGGGAGATTAATAGAAAAAACGGACAGATCTGTATCTTGGAGATTTCTTCTAACCTGATTATTGATAAAAATGGCGAAAAAACCGGGTTTAGGGGCATTGCCCGCGATGTGACCGAAAAGCACCTGGCCCAAAAGCGTGCCATCGAGTCTGAACAACTTGCCCAGAAACAGTATGAGGCAAGTCGCCGTGCTGAAAATCGCTACCGCGCGTTCCTTAAATTTTTGCCTGATCCGGTTTTTGTTTTCAACCTGGACAGCACGGTGGTTTATTTGAACCCTGCTTTTGAGAAAGTTTTTGGGTGGAACCTTAAGGAACTGAAAGGCAAGCAGATTCCCTTTGTCCCCTATTTTTTAAAGGAAGAGACACGTCAGGGAATTCAGAATCTGCTTGAAGAAAAGGTCGTTAACAACTTTGAAACGAAAAGATTGACCAAAGACGGGCGATTGCTTGATATCATCATTGACGGTGCCGTTTTTTTGGATGAAAATAAAAAACCGGCCGGCCAGGTGATCACCCTCAGGGATGTGACACAGGAAAAGCGGATTGCTTTGAGCAATCAAACCCTGTTTCGAATTGCAAAGGCGCTCCATCACTACCGGGGTCTGGATGGACTGTTGGCTTTCATTACCAAAGAAACTCAAAATCTGATCGCTGTGGAAGGATCGTCCGTTATTCTGCTTGATGAAGAGAAAAAAGAGTTTTATTTTTTTGCAGCCACTTATGATGACAAGGTAGCAGGAAAAAAGTTTAAAGAGATCCGGTTTCCGGTAGATAAAGGAGTGGCAGGACAGGTCTACAGGACAGGGAAACCGTTGATTGTCTCGGATACATCTAAAAGTCGGTATTTTTTCCATGGGGTGGATGAAAAATCAGATTATCAGACCAGAAACATGGTTGACGTCCCCATAAAGATTCAGGACCGGATGATCGGTGTGTTGTGCGCCGTTAATAAAAAAGAAGGGGAATTTGATCAGACGGATGTTGATTTGATGAGTACCATTGCAAATACTGCCGCCCTTCCCATTGAAAATGCCAGGATTAACCAGGAACTCAAACGTTCTTACGAGGAGGTAAAGAGCTTAAACCGAGCAAAAGATCGGGTCATTCATCATCTTTCCCATGAACTAAAAACACCGATTTCCGTTATGTCCGCCTCTATGGGTCTTTTGCAAAAAAGGCTTTCGGCGCTTAAGGATCGGAGCTGGGAAAATATTTTCACTAGAGCGAAAAGAAACATCAATCGTATTCTTGACATGCAATGCGTGATAGAAGATATCCTGCGAGAAAGAAATTACAAAACATACCATATGCTTTCCACCCTCCTTGACGCATGTACTGATGAACTGGAGGTGTTGATATCTGAGGAACTGGGCAAAGAGGATGCGGTTAAAAAGATACGACGGCGCATTGAGGAACTGTTTGGACCCCGAGAATCTATTCCCCAACAAATAAGGCTGAATGACTTTATCAGTGATAAGATTGAGAAGCTGCGACCAATGTTTGCCCACCGTAGGTGTCAACTGATAACAAAAGTGGAACCGGTTCAACTGATATCCATTCCTCCGGATGTCCTGGGGAAGATCGTAGCGGGTTTGATTCGGAACGCGGTGGAAAATACACCGGATTCAGGGAGAATTGAAGTGACGGTAAGTCAGGGAAATACAGGACCAGAATTTACCGTAAAAGACTTCGGTGTTGGGATCACCGATGAAAACCAGCGGCTTATTTTTGATAATTATTTTACCACTTACGAAATCATGAACTATTCATCCCGGAAACCTTATGATTTTATGGCTGGCGGCAAAGGGTTTGATTTGCTTCGCATAAAGATATTTTCCGAAAGGTACAATTTCAAACTAGAGATGGTTTCCACCCGGTGTGGTTTTATTCCCCAACAAGAAGATTTTTGTGTTGGCAATGTGAATGATTGTGAGCATATAAAAAGCCAAAAAGACTGTTTAAATTCAGGGGGAACAACAATGACCATAAAGTTTCCACCTGTCGAACAGGGGTCTTTAAGTGATAATAGTGGATTAAACAATGAAACAAATAAATAACAAACAAAAAAATGCTAAACCCGATTCCCCGCAGCACTTCTTTCGTGAAATAGAAGTCGAGTTTTTGATCCATGAGTTAAAAGACCCTGTTTCAATTATTGAGACAGGTGTTCGCACTCTCCTGGAGAAAAGAGATAAATTTGGCACACTGTCATCCCGCCAGGAAAAGACCCTGAAACGTATTTTGCGAAACTCCAATAAAGCCCGTGCCATGTTGAATAGCTTACTGGAGATCGGAAGATCTGAAGCAGGCAGTTTTTACTGTTGTCATTTTCAGCCGGAAAAGACTGCCTACGTTATATTGATGGATGCTTTGGGGACCATTGGGGGGAATATTTGTGAGCAGTTCAGGACATGCAGCGAAGAAAGAGAAGCTGTTGAATTATTATCGCGTCACGGGATTTTTCTTGATATTGCTCCTCAGGTGACGGATATTAAGATGTATCAGGATGAAACAAAATTCAGGCAGATTGTGGGAAATCTGATAAAAAATGCGCTTCATTACCGTAAAGAGCGGATTGAAATAAAAGTGGATATCAAAAAAGATCATCTGATTGTTGATGTTATAGACGATGGCCCCGGCATTGATCCTGAGCATCACCAGGTAATCTTTCAACGTTATAAACAGGTGAAGGAATCTTCCGCATCTCCGCGGGGGGGGCACGGGCTGGGTCTGGCAGGAGCGCTCATTATGGCAAGGTGCCTTGGAGGGGATATAGAACTAAAAAGTAAAAAGGGAAAAGGGGCCAACTTCAGGCTGCTTCTTCCGGTTTCCTTTAAAAACGACGATGAGGAAAGAGGACGGCTTTAAATAGGGTTACGAATTCACAGGAGTGATACAATATATAAAGGAGGAGCTGAAATGACACAATCCGAATCAATTCTCAAAGGTAAAAATATCCTGGCGGTGGATGATGAAGAAGATATCCTGGAAACCATTGAAGACATTTTAGATGAGGCAAATGTTGAGTTTGCAGGTGACTATAAAAATGCGTCTAAAAAAATTAAAGACAACCGGTATGATCTGGTTATCTTGGACATCATGGGTGTTGATGGACTCAAGTTGCTGGAAGAAGCTGTTGACCGGGAAATTCCAGCGGTGATGCTTACTGCCCATGCCATAAATCCTGAAACCTTGATGGAATCGATTCGCAAGGGAGCGATCTCATATCTTCCCAAAGAGACTCTTTCCGAATTGGATGTGCTTTTAAGCGATATCCTTGGCGCTCATGAAAAAGGGAATCCCACCTGGAAACTGCTATTCGACAAACTGGGTGATTATTTTAATGAAAGGTTCGGACCGGACTGGAAAGAAAAAGATAAGGACTTCTGGTCTGATTTCAGCCGTACCTATATGATCAGCAAGGGGATTCAGAAACGACTTTTAAGCGATAAAAAGATCCTGGAAAAGGGTATTTAAGACCGGTTTGTCAAATGGTTTACGTCGAACCCGGGGTTAAATATTGGTTCCTACTTTCATGATTGTTTATGAATTGTCTTCCGATTAGTTGTAGTTAATTAAGGCAAAACAAATGGGTTGTTCCAAAGGATTCAAGGGGTCAGGGATTCCAGGATTCGAGTGATTTTTCATAGAACAGGGGAATATGCTATAGAATTATAAAGAGTTGAAAGTCTGGCAAAAGTCATACCAACTCCGTTTAGAGATATATAGAATAACGGCAAAATTCCCAAAAGAAGAAAGATACGGTCTGACTTCACAGATCAGAAGATCGGTTGTTTCTATTCCTTCAAATATAGCAGAAGGATATGGAAGAAAGACAACCTTGGATTATATTAGAATGCTTTACATATCTTATGGCTCTGTGTGCGAATTGGAGACACAGATATTATTAGCAGGGGATTTAGATTTAATTTAAAAAGATGAGTTGAGTACCCTGAACAAAAACATAGCGGAAATCGAAAGAGTGTTAAAAGCACTGATAAAGTCTTTAGAAAACAAACCCTTGAATCCTTGACCCCTCTTTTCCAACCAAATTGGAGAAGAACCTTGTTTATTATTTATTTTTCCAGAAAAGGAATCGGCTTGCCGGTACAAAATGCCAGGGCCTGGCAAATAGCAATTAACTGGCCATCCGCATCTTTAACCTTGATATCATAGACAGCGGTTTTTTTGGTCTGGCTGACTTTCTGTGCTTCGGCCCGCAGGCGTACTCCTGTTTTCGGGCTCGATACATAAGTCACATTTATGTTTAATGCCACGGCTATGGTTCCGTCTGTTTGCCCTGCAGTTTCAAAGGCCTCATCAATAAGGGAGTATATGGCCCCCCCGTGTGCCCTTTGGTAGATGTTGTTCATGATTTCCGGGTTATAAATCATTTCCACCGCAGAAAATCCTTTCTCCAATTCAACCAACTCCATGTTCAACGCCTGGGCATAAGGCTCCTTTTTTACTGCTTTCAAAATACACTGTTTAACCGCCTGGTCCATAATATAACTCCATATTTTATTGACGATTTGAGATTTAAGATTTAAAGAAATAAAAGGTGTAACTATTCACGTAGTCAGGCTGAAGCTGTTTAGATTGAAGGCTGAAGGGGCCATAAGAGCAAGATTGCCGTGTTTTGGCGGAATGTGATTCTCACAACAAACATGGCTTAATAATGAGCTTTTTCCTAACAATCTTCAACCTTCAGTCTATCCACCTGAGTATAGCGTCTTATATAAATCTTCAATCCACCATCGTCAATGTTCAATTTTTTGCCTTGACTTGAATACGTTGTAGCTGTAATGTAGCCAAAATAAAGCTTCTTTATCAACAATAAAAAAACTTAAGCGAGGGAAAGGAGGTGCAAAAAATTTAAGCATAGGATAACGTTTATAGTTCATTCTTATCTTTTTTATTAAGGAGGGGAGCAAAATGAAAAGAAAAATCTTTTTATTCTTGGCGGTTGCATTCATCGGATTGGCCTTTATCGTCACCGGGGTCACCACGGCTGAAGCCAAAACCTTAAAACTTACCTACAGTTGTTTTTTCCCACCCACCCACATCCAGAGTAAATTAGCCGAATCATGGTCCAAGGAAGTTGGAAAACGGACCGATGGTAGAATTAAAGTCGAATATTATGCCGGACAGACCCTGACCAAGGCCAAACAGTGTTATGACGGGACCGTAGAGGGGATTTCTGATTTGGGTTTTTCCGTTCTGGCATATACCCGCGGCCGATTTCCTCTGATGTCGGCGGTTGATTTGCCTTTGGGATATACCAGCGGGAAAGTGGCCACCGAAGTCATCAACCGGGTGTATAAGAAATTCAAACCCAAGGAACTTTCCGATGTAAAGGTGATGTATCTGCATGCCCATGGTCCGGGACTGGTTCACACCAAAGGCAAGGCGGTGAGAACGCTCAAGGATATGAAGGGTCTCAAGCTGAGGGGACACGGAACCAGTGCACTGGTGGTAAAGGCACTTGGAGGAACACCTGTTCCCATGCCAATGCCTGAGACTTATCAGTCCATTCAGAAAGGTGTGGTTAGTGGGTCAGTATATCCCCTTGAAGCCAATAAGGGATGGAAACTGGGAGAAGTGACCGATTATGTGACCTGTGCATTTTCTGCAGCCTATACCACATCATTTTTCGTAGTAATGAATAAGGATAAATGGAACAAAATAGCCAAAAAAGATCAGAAAATTATCGAGCAGATCAACGAAGAATGGATTATAAAACATGGCGAAGCCTGGGACAGCAGTGATATGAAAGGGATTAAATTCTTTTTAAATCAGGGCGGACAGATGATCGGCCTTGATAAAAGAGAAGCCCAAAAATGGGAAAAGGCGGTGGCTCCCATTATTGGTGATTATGTGAAAAAGACAGAAGCAAAGGGCCTTCCGGCTCAAAAGGTCGTTGATTTTACCATCAAGACCCTAAACAGTCTGCAATAGCTTTTTAGACGGGGAGGGGGCAAAATTATTTTTGTCTTCTCCCCAAATGGGTAAGTTAGAAAAAAATAGGATAAATTTACCATGAAAAAGATTTGGGAAATTTTTGAATGGGTTCTGGATAAATTAAAGATTCTGGGCGCCACCTGTCTGGTAGGAATGACGGCTTTAACCTGTGTGGATGTGGTGGGGCGTTTTTTTGGTCACCCGGTTTTCGGTTCTGTTGAGCTGGTCACTTTTATGGCGACGCTTTCAGTGGCGCTGGCACTGCCATACACGCACCAGGTCAAAGGGCATATCGGGGTGGAAATTCTGGTCAGGTTGTTTTCCCAAAAGACCCAGACCATTATTGAACTTTGTACCAGTTTTTTAAGCCTGGGCTTGTTTGCCTTAATCACCTGGCGAATGGTTGTTTATGCCCGTACCATGCAAAAATCGGGTGAAGTATCCATGAATCTGGAGTTGCCCCAACATGCCATTATCTATGTCACCTCTTTTTGCTTTCTTATGTTCTTTTTACTGATTATCCAAGACATCACCCGATATATTAAAGTATTAAAAGGAAAAAAATGAATCCGACACTAATTGGTATCATTGGTATTGTCATTATGCTGGCCCTTTTCATGACCCGCATGCCGGTTGCCTATGTCATGGCTATGGTCGGCTTTGTGGGTTTTGCATTTATGATTTCAATTAAAGGCGGCCTTAACCTTCTATCGAGAAATATTTATGAGGTTTTTTCTTCTTACGGTCTAACCACCATCCCTCTTTTTATTCTCATGGGCCAGATTGCATTTAACGCCGGGATCAGCCGCAGGCTGTATGACACGGCATATAAATTTTTAGGCAGCATACGGGGCGGTCTGGCAATGGCCACCGTGAGTGCCTGTACCGCTTTCGGGGCGGTCTGCGGGTCAAGTCCGGCGACTGCGGCAACCATGGCCACAGTGGGACTACCTGAAATGAGGCGTTATAACTATAACGATGAACTGTCCGCCGGTGCGGTGGCATCGGGAGGAGGGTTGGGCATGATCATGCCGCCCAGCGTGGTATTAATCGTTTATGGCGTGTTAACGGAACAATCCATTGGCGCCCTGTTCGTTTCAGGCATTCTGCCGGCGATTCTTATCACCATTTTGTTTATTATTTGCATATTTATTCGATGCATCATTTCTCCCGACCAGGGCCCTAGAGGCGAAAAATTTACCTGGGCGGAACGGATAAAATCATTGTCAGGAATGGGCGATACCCTGTTCGTGTTTTTAATGGTCATGGGTGGGCTTTTTTTTGGAATCTTTACACCCACAGAGGCGGCGGCGGTGGGTGTTTTTGGCGTGCTTTTGGTGTCGGTGGTTCGCCGGCAGCTGACCTGGCAGGGATTTGTTAAATCGTTATATGAAACACTGAGAACATCATGCATGGTGATGTTTCTCATCGCCGGTGCCGTGGTATTCGGTAAATTCCTTGCGGTAACCCGAATTCCTTTTAATATTGCCAGCTGGGTCGGTGGCTTTGATTTGCCCCCTTTCATGATTTTGGCCATGATCGTGCTGGTATATTTTATCGGCGGTTGTGTGATGGACGCACTGGCTTTGATCATGCTTACCATACCTATCTTTTACCCTGTGATACTTAATATTGGATACGATCCGATCTGGTTTGGTATTATCATCGTGCTGGTCACCCAGATGGGAGTGATCACACCACCGGTGGGAATTAACGTTTACGTGGTTTATGGAGTGGCAGAAGGGGTGGTGGGCGGTGTTCGTCTTGAATCGATCTTTAAGGGAATCATTCCATTTTTAATTGCCATAATTGTGG
Source organism: Thermodesulfobacteriota bacterium (assembly GCA_034189135.1). Lineage (NCBI taxonomy): Bacteria > Pseudomonadati > Thermodesulfobacteriota > Thermodesulfobacteriota bacterium. Next base: position 63,390 of record JAXHVO010000070.1, read on the forward strand.
GAATTGTTATTTTAGTGGCATTTCCGCAGATCATTCTCGTTTTACCCAATATGATGTATTGATGCCATCGGTGATACTTTTTACGAAGCCATCAAAAATGATTGATTCATAAGAAATTGAACTTATAATGTTTTAAGGTATGATTTTAGCTTGTTTTTTATGAAAAAAGGTACTATAGTATAACCAATCAATAAAGGACCGACCTTAATTGGCGGGCCGGTTTCGTTCTGAAGGAAAGATCCATTTGTCAAAGTGGCAACCTGCAGTTTGGAACCATGAGAAATTTTACATAAAGGAGGGTTTCACTATGGCTAATGGAATTGTAAAATGGTTTAATAGCGGCAAAGGCTATGGCTTCATTGAGCAAGAAGATGGTCCGGATGTATTTGTTCATCATACCGGAATTAATGCAACCGGTTTTAAGACTCTTAATGAGGGTGACCGAGTTTCCTTTGACATAGAACAGGGACAAAAAGGTCCTGCTGCGGTAAATGTTACTGTGGTTTAGTTTACCATTTATAAATTAAAAAAGGGCATTCCATCGTATGAGAAAGGGATGCCCTTTTTATATCTAGACAGTATGATTTGAATCTTAATGAAAGGGAAATCTTTCCCAGAATTCACGGTCACTTTTTTGCCAGTCTTGGCCAAATTTCTTTTCACAAAAGGAAGCCATTCTCGAAAGCCAGTTTTCCCATGTATTCTTTCCTTCTGCCTTGGCTTTAAGTATATCATTTAAGAAGGTTGCGATGTTGACCATTTTCTCCTTGGGAATATAATACGCAGCCCCTCCCTTGTGAGATTTTTCAACATCCTCAGGGGTAAGTGCATAGGCGGTGAGCATAACGGCAATTAAATTTTTCTTGGTGGCGATTTCAAGAAGTTGGTAACCGGATACCCCCATTATGTCCAAAACAGCCAAATCAAAATGTTGAGTCTCAAGCAGCTCTTTGGCTTGTTCAAAGCTGGAGGCTTCAGTGACATCACACATGTCAAGAAGTTCACCCAGAGTTTCCAGTACATCAGGCTCATCATCAACGATAAGAATTTTTTTGCCTTCAAGCAAATCGTTTTTGTCCATAATAGTTTCTCCTTGTTTGCAAAATTGCCATTGGTTCAACACACCGATACAAACATAATACTCTTTTCGAAAAATTCAATTGGAAATGAGTCCAACTGTGTTACCATTTTTTAAATTTACCAGCCCTTCTTCGCAGATTCTGAAAAAAGGAATTGCCGCTCCAGTGAGCGCGATTAAGGAAAGCAGAGGATCGGGAAAAGACACCCCAAGCTCTGACAGCATGTGTTTTATATGTTCATTTAAGTCAGCGATCTGCTCTATGGGTAGTTCGGAGAGAATGCCAAAAACCGGCAGGGGAAGTTCCACCTCGATTTTTTCGTTCACACTGACAACCGCACCACCCTGAAGGTGGAAAATCCGGTTTACTGCCAGGGCCATATCCGCATCATTGGCTCCGATAACGATGATATCCGTTGTGTCCCAGGATGCGCTACATGCAAAAGCACCTGCCTTTAAACCAAAACCTTTGATCAGGCCGGTGAAAATTTTTCCGGGATGATGTGTTCGGTCGACCGCGGCAATTTTTATTATGTCACTGCGAATATCCTGGCTAATTTCACCGTCAACAACGGGGACAGTCATTTTTATTTCGCTGGTGACCAGGTCGGTCACCATATTGATTATTCTGGCTTCAACCTTTTCGGTAGCCAGTGGCAGGATGAGAGCAAAATCAGACGGGCTAAGTTTGCGGGTGGAATGAACACTGGTCATGCTTTGTTTGGTAAAGGTATGACTGCGTGGCTGGGTTAATAGATTGCCATTTTGGGCAATAACCCGACCATTGCTGATCACATATTGCGCTTCAATCGTTCTTTCATCTGGGATGATCAGCATGTCAGCGTATCGGCCGGGAGCAATTCCGCCGATTATGCCATCCAGTGAAAAATGCTCTGCCACATTCAAGGTGGCCATTTGAATGGCGGTGATCGGATCAAAACCGCAGTTGATAGCTTTCTGTACGATAAATTCCATATAGCCCTTTTCCAGCAAATCTTTAGGCTCCATACCGTCTGAAACAACAACCAGCCTTCTAAAGTCAATACCGAAATCCTTTATCTTCGATATTTCTTCCAGATCCCTGCGGATACTTCCCTCTCTGATCATCACATAAAGTCCCAGCCTTAATCTTTCCAGTGCTTCATCCGCTTTTATCGGTTCATGGCAGGAGGAAATACCGGCGGCAATATAGGCGTTTAATTTGTTTATGCCGGCGCCGGCAGAATGCCCTTCAAGGCTTTTGCCTGAAAGAAGGGTTTCATGCAGAATGGGAAGCGATCCATTGGGGTGCTGAAGAACCGACTGCCAGTATGATTCCCCCAGACCGACCATGTCATCACGGGACAAAAATTTATTAAGAGTCTCTATTGCAATACCGCGGGCAGCATCGCTGATGGAGGCCATAAAGGGAGCGGTGGAAAATATCTTGATGGGCTGGTCTTTCAAAGAGTCGAGAAAATCGACCACACCCTCATAACCGGATACAGGAAAGGGCTCCATTGTTTCGGTAATTATGGTGGTGGTGCCGCCTTTCATCGCATATTTTAAGAACTCGTATGCCGTATACTGCCAGGCAAGGTGGGTATGCCCGTCGATCAAACCGGGAATGACGGTTTTCCCCCCGGCATCGATCACCTGTGTCTTTGTTCCGATAGAATGTTTGAGGTCGTTGCCGACAGCGGCGATCCATTTATCTTTTATGCTAACCGTGGAGTTTTCTAAAATCTCGCTGGTAAATACATTAACCAGACGTGCATTAACAATTGCCAGGTCAGCCTGTTCCTTGCCGAGTGCAACCTTGATTAGTTTTTCCGAGTTCCTGGTTAAGGCGAACGAAGAAGATTTGCCTGTTGCCATATCAATTTCTCCTCAATCAATTAAGTCTTAGAGTCTTTTTGCGATGCCATCATCCTTAACACATCAAAAAAAATACAAAAAGACTTATTTATGGCCAAAGTTGAAAAACAAAAGGCGAAAAGGTAATTTTAAAATGCTGCTTGATTTTACTTGGCCCCGTACGTTAATGTGGTTTGCATATGGAACACTGTGTTGTCTTTGTTATCAGTTGAGACCCGGCTGACTTTAAGAGAAAATTTGGGGAATCATCCTTTGCTGAAAAATATTACAAAAATTGCGACATATATGATCACCCACAGGATTCCCTTTACCGCCCGGGCGCTTTTTCTTGGTATGTTGGCTGCCCAGGTAATCGCAAGCATACAGGTCTACCTGTCTAATATCAGTCTATATACTAATATAACCGCCATAAAAGATGCAGGCTACCTTGCCATTCCCAACCCACACATATTAAATACTCTGCCCGGTTTCGGCTCCGCCTTTTTCGGAGGCATCTTTTTCACCCTTAGTATCGGAACGGGCCTTTCTCTATACAGCATCGCGATGATGTGGATCTGGACACGGCTTGTCTCCCGCAATGAATACGTTTTAATACTGTTTTTACTTCCTCTGGCAGCATGTGTGGTCAGTGTGAACCTACATGGATTTTGCCCGTTGGTTACCTCCTATTTTGTTGTTATTCCGGCGGTAATTTTTTTTTCAACAAAAAAGTGGATAACCGATCCACCTGAACACGGGGTTTGGTTAAAGGAAATCTTGCATTTTGCTCCCCTGGTATTTTTGACTGCATTATGGACATTTCAAATGCAAGGCAGCCTGTTTGTTGACATCAGAGACAACCTGCTTTTGTCCAATTCTTTTGGAAGAAGGATCAATGACTTTTACTACAAGTATACCCTGTATCCCGCAGAGGCCTTTAAAAGTTTACAGCAAAAGATGCTTAAGACTTGCAGCCTTGATGAGATCGGAAAGCAACCCGTTGAAGGGCTCTTAAGAGATGCATTGATAAATGATGACTATCTTGACGTGGGGGCACATCGAAAAGTGGATCTTAACATCAGAACTGATGCTGATTTGCTGGTTTTGGAAACTAGAGGGAAAATAATTCTTAAAACTTCGCTTGAAGATTTCCTGTCCGACAAAGGAAAAACCTTAAAACGGTTCTCAGTCACAAGTGACAGGCACGGCTTTTTTAGAAAGGTGACACTTTTGTCCCTTTTAATTGGTTTTCCCATCTTTCTTTATGTTTTAGTTTTTTCTCTGTTTTGTTTTATATTTTCTTTTATTCCGGGTCTTCAGAACGCCTCGAGATATGCTTCAATCCTTTGCTTTATTACCGGTATCGGCCTGTTGATTCCGTTTTACCAAATGGGAGGAAAAGAGGTCACCGTTAAGAATGTGGCCCAAGCGCTTCAATCGGAGAACCGGCAGGAAAGGGTTGAAGCACTGAAAATTATACATAACCAAAAAAAGGAAATAGGCAATTATAGAGCATATCAGAGCATACTGAAAAGTGCTTATGTGCCTGAGATTTACTGGCTGGTAAAGGCTTTGGGCGTAAGTCGAAAACCCGAAACTTATGCTGATCTGTTAACCTTTGTTGAACATCCCCATCCGAACGTGGTTTGTATGGCCCTTTATGCTTTAGGCCGGAGGGGGGATAAGCGAGCGGTTAAAATGATTTTAAAAATGATTGAGAGATCAGATCACTGGTATTGCCAGTGGTATGCGTACAAAGCTTTGAGGAGCCTTGGATGGAAGCAAAAAAAATTGAAATAAAAATTCTTTTTTTATCTCTCGCCGCCCTTGTATTGATTGAAACCGCAGCAACCCTTTCGATTTCAGCCATAAAAATACCACCCGTGGTTGTCACCGGCGTGGCACGGCTAATTGAAGCCGGGCTGATTATTATCATTGTCCTGGCCTGGGGCCAGGGTCTGCCTGCCATCGGGCTGGCTCCATCCACAATGGCCAAAGGGTTTATAAGGGGGCTTTTTTGGTCGGCTGGTTTTGGGATAATCACCTGCTTTGTCTTTATTGTTTTGTTACTTGCCGATATGAATCCTCTGGCGCTGATACATACCAGACTGCCGGTAAAAAGCTGGGAAATCGTTCTTTTTTTTCTGGTTGCCGGAATAATAGGCCCCGTCACCGAAGAGATTCTTTTTCGCGGGATCCTTTACGGATTTTTTCGAAGATGGGGGGTGGTGACAGCCGTCATTCTGAGCAGTTTTATTTTTGTCTTGGCTCATTCCACCCTTTCCGTCATTCCCCTCCCTCAGATTGTTGGCGGAGTCGTGTTTGCCATTGCCTATGAAAAAGAAGGCAGCCTGATCGTCCCCATCACCATTCATATGCTTGGCAATATGGCCATATTCACCCTTTCTCTGATATATTAAACCTTTTACAGACCACAGTGGGCGGGACGTGAAGATCAGGCAACGTCAGCTTGAAATCATGAATACACCTGGCAGCACAAACCAGCCGCTGTATATTGAAAATATTCTGATGCTAAGGGTATCCAAAAGGCTCTCACAGACTAAAGAGCCTTTTTGAGAAACAACTGAAAGGCGAAATTCTCTTGCACAAGCGTTTAAAAGATTGTTAAAAGACCTTATGTAGAACTATATGTTGGGCCTTCGATGTTCAACGGGTTTAGATTTTTTACTTAACCATCCGGCGCTTATGCAAAAACCTTGTACCGGACAGACAATTTTATTTGGAGGTACTGTATGGCAAATCAAAATCTGGGTCGACAAATCCTGGAAAAAATAAAAGAACATGGAGACCATACCGCTCTTCGCTATAAAACGGATCGGGGCTGGGAATCTGTTTCTTATGCCGAATTCGGCGAAAAGGTACAAAGACTTGCCTGTGCACTGATACAAGCCGGGGTTTTGCCTGGTGATAGGATCGGCATTTATTCAGCCAACCGGTATGAATGGGCAGTGACCGATTTTGCCTGTTTGATTACAGGTGCCGTCAGTGTCCCCATTTACGCCACCAACACCGGCGAACAGGCCCGTTTTATTATCAAGGATGCCGGGATCAAACTCATCTTTACCGGTAATGCCACCCAGTATGAGAATATTGCAGCCATCCGGGAACCGGAAAATCCCCTGGATGTGGTAACATATGATACTGTCAGCGATATTGACCCGTCCTTTGCCGGTGACCTTTCCTCTTTTATGGATATCGAAGATGTGGACCGGTTTTTGCCGGAAATTCAATCGAGGCTGGAAAACATTAAAAGCTCCGATACCTCTACCATTATATATACATCCGGTACCACCGGAAATCCCAAAGGGGTGATGCTCATCCATGACAATCTTTTTCACCAGTTTGACGCCATTGAACAGAACTTTGATGTCTCCGAAAAAGACACATCGCTTTGTTTCCTGCCCTTAAGCCATGTGTACGAACGAATGTGGTCCTATTATGTTTATCTCAAAGGAGCGGTCAATACCTATCTGGAAGATCCCAAACAGGTCATTGAAACCATGGCCGAGGTCAGGCCCACGGCCATGGTTTCGGTTCCACGTCTGTATGAAAAAATTTATGCCACGGTCATGAACCGCCTGGAAACCGCTTCGGTGCTGAAAAAGTTGATGTTTAAAAAGGCCCTGGAAACTGGCGATCAATATTATAACACCCTTAAAGAAGGCAAATCCGCCTCTTTGGGGCTGCGCCTGAAGCATAAGTTTTTTGACAGGCTGATTTTGTCCAAGATCAGGGAAGTGGTGGGCGGCCCCAAGAATTTTTTTTCCGCAGGTGGAGCGCCACTGGAACAATCCATTGAAGAATTCTTTTTTTCCTGCGGCCTGCTGATCTGCCAGGGATACGGTTTGACGGAAACCTCTCCAATGATTTCCTATAATACCCCGGGCTGCTTTAAATTCGGGACCGTGGGAAAACCGGTACCCAACTGTGAGGTGAGGATTGCAGACAACGGAGAAGTTCAGGTCAAAGGTCCCCAGGTAATGAAAGGGTATTACCAGCAGCCGGAGAAAACTGCAGCGGTCATGGATAATGGCTGGTTTAAAACCGGAGATGTGGGGGAATTTGACGAAGACGGTTTTTTAAAAATCACCGACCGGATAAAGGACCTGATCATTACCTCAGGGGGTAAAAATATCGCACCCCAGCACATTGAAACTTTGATCGGCAAAGACTTTTTTATTGAACAGCTTTTGGCCATCGGTGACCGGCGAAAATACATTTCCGCCCTGGTGGTTCCCTCTTTTGAGGCCCTGGAAACATGGGCCCAAAAAAAGCAGATCCCTTACACCTCCATGGAAGACCTGGTGGAACATCCGGAGGTGATTGCGTTTTATCAAAAACGGATTGACTATCATTCCAAAGCGCTGGCCCAGTATGAAACCATTAAAAAATTCAGACTCTTGCCAAGTGCCTTTACCGTGGAAACAGGCGAAATTACCCCGACGCTTAAAATGAAGCGTAAAAACATCAATGAAAAATTCAAAGAGATCATTGATTCAATGTACGAAGAATAGTTTTTCTCACTTTTGCTCCCTGAATTGCGTCTTTGATGAATACATAAAAATGACTTTTAAGATATGAAAATATCCTTTAAGTATGAGCCAAGCAAGGTGAACTGGTCTGAAGCCGCTGAATTATTCAGTAAAGCGCCGTTGGGGGTCCGGGATCCAGACAAGCTTCGCAGATCATGTGAAAAGAGTTTTCTGGTATGTTTCGCCTATGTTGAAGATAAACTCGTTGGCATGGGCAGAGCCATTTCAGACGGGGAATACCAGGCGGCAATTTATGATCTTGTCATTCTGCCGGAATACCAAGGCAGGGGGATAGGAAGACAAATCATGGAAGAACTGCACCGGCGTTTGCCGGTAAAAACAATCATATTATATGCAGTGCCCGGAAAAGAGCCCTTCTATGGGAAGTTGGGTTACGCTAAGATGCGGACTGCGATGGCAAGAAGGAATGAGGATATGGATGATTTTCGTTCAGCTGGATATATCGAATAAATTGTCCTGGACAATACTTGACTTGACAGTGGCCAGATTCCTCCTGGGTTGTCAATGACTGTTACGCAGCCACTTTCACAGTTATATTTTTCTTATTAAAAAGCTTTTTGCCCTCAATAAATGTTGTCATTGGTGTTCTTCCCTTACAACGCTTGCCCTGGTGCGTTCGATCATTATTGTACTTGTTCATAAACCAATCTAAGTCAGATTGTAAAGATTTTACATCGGAATATATTTTCTTGCGAAAAAATATCCTGTAAAATTCATTGAGCACGGTTTGATGAAAACGTTCGAAAATCCCGTTTGTCTGCGGACTCTTCACCTTAGTTTTGGTATGCTCAATCTCATTTAGTTGTAAAAACAACTCATATGGATGTTTATCAAGGCTACCACAAAATTCAGTTCCACGGTCAGTTAATACACGTAGGACAGGCACATTCTGATCTTCAAAAAAGGGCAAAACCCGATCATTAAGAGTATCTGCCGCTGTAACCGGTATTTTACCTGTATACAGCTTTGCAAATGCTACAGATGAATAAGTGTCAATCACTGTCTGCTGATATATACGGCCGACTCCTTTCAAATATCCCACATAAAAAGTATCTTGGCTGATCAGATAGCCCGGATGCTCTGTTTGGATCTCGTCCGGGTGAGATTCTTTTGATCTTTTAGCCGTTTCTAATGCCGCAAGTTGAGCTTCTGTAAAAACAATGCCTTCTTTTGCGGCCTTCTCCTCAAGTATTAGCAGACGTTTTTTAAACGTTTCAAGGCCATGCCTTAGCCAGATGCTTCGAACACCACCCCCAGACACCAGGATACCGATTTTACGTAATTCATTGGATGCACGGGCCTGGCCATAGGCTGGATATTCAACTGCCATTTTGACAACAGCATCTTCAACTTCTGGGGCTACTCTGTTTTTAATACAGGGCTTCCTTCTGGTTTTTTCCTTGAGTCCTTCAATGCCATTCTCATCAAAGGCTTTTTTGATGTCATAGAAGTGTTGACGTGAGACACCGTTAATCTTGCAGGCTTGAGAAACGTTCTTGAGATATTCTGCTAATTCGAGTATGCTGAGTTTTCGTCTTACGAGCTTGTCTTGGGTGGTCATTTTTGTTACCTCCTATAAATAATGTGGTGATTATTTTGAAGGTATCTGACCACCCTTTTTTTATCAAGGTGTCAAGTCAAGTTCGTTTTCTTACAAATAAATGAAATATTTGTTAATTCGGCAGCTTTTTACCCAGCACTTCATATCACAGTTGCCGCAAATGGATGATGATTACTCTATATAACCTATTCCTGCTTTAAAGAGTATTTTTTTATTTCAGATCCAATTTCATTTAAAATAGTTATAAAGCCTTTTGATCTGCGCAGGGCATATTCTTCACCCGAATTGGGAGGGAAACCATAGTAACGATCTTTGATAGGTTCTTTGTGGAAGAACCAATCATCAAATATTTTTTCTCCTTTTTGATATAGTGCGATGTTTCCATCAACCTGACCACCTGGACATCTATAACCAGCAAAATTATGGCTGTCGCAATAGGGTGTTGATTCTATTTTTATTAACACCAAGCCCTTATCAATATTTTTATTATCCGTGTACACCACTTCTAAACCGGAGGCTCTCTGCAAAATATTTTTTGCATAACTCGTAACGAAAGGAAGATCCAACTTTTTATAGTGAGCTTTTCTGGCCATCGATTCATAGCTTGATTCTAATTCAATAACCAAAAACAGTTTGTCGATGTCCCTCAGGGTGCTTTTTCGAGATTCGTCGATTAAAAAGCCTGTGGGGCCTACGCAGGCCATAGTGAACAAAGCTAAAACGCAAGATAGTATTGGAACGCTTTTCATTTTAGCACCTTTTCATCGGATATGATTTCCTTATTATTCTTTTTACTCAAATACTCTGTCTGGCCTGATTCGATGTAACAGTATATTTTGTTTGGGTGATGATTCTCTTTTCAAAAAGCAGATGTATAACACCAATTATCATTAAGGCTGAATGAAAGCAAGTAGACTGCCTTGAACTTATTGAGTAAGTAGATGATATATATCAATCTGATACTACAACATGCTGTAGAACTGTTTTACCTCAATATATCGAGGCCTTTTCAAGCTTAATCATCTCTTTGATAAGTTAGGAGTATCAACACGATAAATTGGTATCTTTGAAAAAACCTAAAATACGGTTAGCTTAGATATCCATGATGGTGTCCAGACCACGTTGAAGCCCTGTGAATGTATTGACTTTCCTAATGGCAAGAATGGCCCCGTCAACGTAAGGCATTGCACTTGAACCGGCTTCATGACGTATAACAAGCTTCTGATCTTCCATTCCGAAGATGGTTTCCGCTGAAAGGACATAGCCGGGTAGGCGTATGGAATGAACCTGGGAGCCGTTTAATCTTGCGCCTCGGGTCTCTTTAGGACCATGGAGTTGATCCGTCGGGATATCCAGGCTGGATTCCCTTATGCTTCCGAGATGGTTCGCTAGTTCCAGTGCTGTGCCGCTTGGTACATCCACTTTACCGGAACCCGCATAATCAATGATTTCCCAATGGGGTATGCAAGCGGCTGCCATCTTGGCAAACTTCTGCAGGAGCACTGCGGTTAGGGCAAAATTTCCTGCCGCAAGTACACCCAGTTTTTTCTTTTTGGCTTTTTTGTGGATTTGTGCGTAATCTTCATCGCTTATCCCGGAGGTTCCCACCACAACATGAACCCCTGAATCGAGAGCTGAAAATATATTTTGTTTTGCAACATCCGGTTTGGTAAACTCCACCATGACATCGCAACCTGTTTGTAAGGCCTCATTTACAGAACCGGAAATTAGGACATCAGCACCCTTAAGATTAAGAACTTTTTCTATTGTTTTTCCTTTGTTTGACCTGGAAACAGCACCTGAAAGTACCAGATCTTCTGCCTGGTGAACAGCTTTTGTTAAAGCGGAACCCACCCAACCCGTGGCCCCAGCGATACAGATTCTAATAGTCATTTTTTATCTCCTTCTTTTTTGGATGATAGTCTCGGATTTTAATAATTCCACAAATATGGGGCTTACTTTCAGCTCGTGTTCAAGGCAGGATAAAGGGAGCATATTGAAATATGTACCCTTTTCCCGAACGCAGGAGACGAACTGAAGGACAAGCAAGATTGGGGAATTATTAAAATCCGAGCCCCTGAAGTATTTTGCCCTTGACTGTTAAATTATATACGCTTAATCTATTTGTCCAATGAATAATTTTTATATTAACAATTAATATTTGTGATGATCATGAATTTGCAAATCGATTATTTGAGAACTTTTATTGCATTGGCCGAAGCAAAAAATTTCACTAAAACAGGAACTCAAGTCAATCTTTCGCAATCCGCTGTAAGTATGCAAATCAAGCGGCTTGAAGATGAAGTTGGGGAAAAACTGTTTGATAGAATGGGCAAGACAGTCAAATTGACCGGAAAAGGAAAAATTTTGATCGACTATGCGATGCGAATTGTAAAAGAGCATGATGAGGCGGTTCGTGCTTTGTCAAAACCCAATTTAGAGGGTTTTATCAGGTTTGGTTCACCTGAACATTATACGACTGGGGTACTGCCTCGATTGTTAGCCAGTTTTGCCTCATTCTATCCTGACGTGGTGGTAGAAATGAGATGTGAAAACAGCGATAAGATTAAGGAAGCCATTGACACAGGTGATCTTGATATTGGAATTTGCACTCAGATCAGTGATGGTGGAATGGTTATCTGCCATGATCCGGTGGTATGGGTGGCTGACCCAGGGTTTATTCTGCAAAAGCATAAAATTATTTCCTTAGCCGTGTTTGAAGACGATTGTATATTTCGAACCTGGGCAATAGAGGCGTTGGAGAAAGCCGGGTTAAATTACAGAATTGTATATGTCAGCCGCAGTATATCGGGATTGCTGGATGCGGTTAGGGCGGGGTTTGCCATTGCTCCCTTAATCCGCAGCAATGTTCCCGCTGATTTGAAAATTGTTGGCATACAGGATGGCCTGCCGGTGATGCCGGTCTCAAATATTGTCCTTCATAAAACAAAAAAAATGTCATCGGAAATTATCGACTGTTTTGCCGGGCATATCATCAAATCTTTTAGAGAAAAAACGGATGTGTAACCATTTTTGTTAAAGATGACCCATGATATGATTGTTGGGACGCCGGTTTTTATGAAAAATATTGCTTTTTAATTATTTTTTTAGTGTAATATTATGAGGTTTTGAAAAATTACGTTCTGATCATCCGGTTTTAGGGCGAATCCTGTTTGAATGTTATTTTTGGCTGCTTTTCAAAGGGCGTAATAAATACTTTTTGGTTTGTATCTATGTTTGGGAAAAAAAATACATCATCTGAAAATATTTTGATTTTAGGACTGGGCGGAGTCGGGTTTTATCTGGCCAAACGACTGGTGCATGAAGGATACGCGATTACGGTGATAGAGTCGGATGGCAAGCTGATTCGCTATGCAGATGGCAATGTGGATGCCAGGTTGATTCAGGGGAATGCCATGAGCATCCAATGCTGGAAAGAAGTCGGTGCGGAAAGTATGGATTTTCTCATTGCGGTTACGGATAATGACGCGGTGAATATGTTATCTTCAATGATTGCCGATCGCTTTGGAATTCAGCGCAAGATTGCCAGGGTTCGTTCCATGGAGTTTGGTAAAGAAAATTCTATTTTAACTGCCCGGGATTTAAAGATTGATTTGCTTATTCATCCGGAAGAGTTGGCCGCTCAAGAGATTGTGAGGATGATCAAGCGCACCGCAGGAAATGAAATCATAGATATTGCCGAGGGGCAAATGCAGGTCATGGCGACCCGTATTCAGGAAAAATCTCCTTTGGCTTATAAAAAACTCAAAGAAATTTCTCAGATATATCATGATTTGCCTTTCAGGCTAGTTGCCGTTGCTCGAGGAATCACCACCATTATCCCGGGCGGCGAGCATGAGATTTTGCCTCAAGATCAGGTTTTTATTATGGCCGCCAGCGAAGATCTGCCCCGGTTAATGGAAATGACAGGGGTCAAACAGCACCGTCGTCACCGGGTGATGATTTTAGGAGGCGGTTTGGTGGGAAGCCGTGTGGCTGAGCTGTTGGGGAAAACCGTTGAGGTGAAACTGATCGAAAAAGATGAAAAACGTGCCGAAGAATTATCCTTCATGCTAAAAGCCACAGAGGTGCTGCATGGCGATGGGTCGGATGCCGGTGTCTTGGAAGCGGCAGGGCTTTTGGATATGGATACTTTTATTACCGCAACTGGAGAAAATGAAACCAATATTATGAGTTGCCTGCTGGCGAAACATCTGATGAATACCCAGAATTCCGATTCGCAGGAAAAGCAGGGGAAAACAATTTCATTGGTTAATAAAGAGGCTTATCTGGTACTGGCCGCCACTACCGGATCGGATATCGCTTTGAACAAAAAAATACTGGCGGGAAACGAAATTCTAAAATTCATTCGCAGAGGAGAAATGCTTTCCGTGGCCCACCTGCATGGATTTGATGCGGAAGTGGTTGAAATTGTTGCTGCACAACACTCTCCGATTACGCGCAAGCCCCTTTCCAAAGTGGCGCCTTCATTCTATGGAAAAATTATCGTGGGAAGTGTCTTTCGTGATGGCAAATGGCAAACCGCGGTGGGAGATACCCATATCCATGGGGGTGAACGGGTGATTGCTGTCTGCACGTCGCTTCATTTAAAAGACGTGCGTAAATTATTCTTAGCCTAAGATGTTATTTCTTCCAAAATGAGGGGTAGAATATTACCAGCGCGGAAAACATTTCCACCCTGCCGACCAGCATATTCCAGGATAGGAACCACTTCCCCACATCAGAAATGTGGGCGTAATTTTCCGATGGTCCCACTGCCCCGAATCCCGGCCCGATATTCATCAGTGTGGCAATGACGGAACTCATGCCGGTAAGATAGTCCATATGATCTACCAGTACCATAAAACAACCCCCAGCCAGCACCATGAATATGTTGACGATAAAATAACAGATGGCAAGGTCGACGATTGAAGAATCAACGGGGCGCCGGTTAAGACGGATGGACATCACGGACATGGGCTGCAAAAATATTTTCTTTACCGAGGCAACCATGTATTTGCATATGATGACGTAATGGACGACCTTGATGCCGCTGGTGGTTGAACCGGCGCAGGCTCCGATAAAACACACCGCGTAAAGAAACATCTGCGCGGCCTGGGGCCATTTTTCGTAATCGGCAGTGGTGAATCCGGTGGTGGTTAAAATAGACATCACCTGGAATGTTCCATATCTGATGGAATCCGCTAAGCTGCTGTAAGTTTGATCTTTGAATAAAATCCATGAAACCATGCCGCAAAAAAACAACAAAAAACCGACATACCAGCGAAATTCGGTGTTAATTTTGAATGCGTGCCAGTCTCCTTTCAACATTTGATAAAAAAGTACAAAGGTCATACCGCCTAAAAACATAAATAGAATAATTATCCAGTCAAAATAAGCATTGTTATAAAACCCAACACTGGCATTATAGGGTGAATATCCTGAAGTGGAAACCGTTCCGAAAGAATGACACAGGGAATCAAAAAGAGACATTCCGCCCAGACATAATAAGAGTGTCTCTAACAGGTTCAACGCCAGATATATGCCCCACAGCCAGATCATGGTATCTTTGTTGCGGGGAATGAATTTTTCCTTGGTAATCACCTGACCGGGACTCGATTCTGCACGAAATATACGAAGTCCCCCCATCCCGTGAGGAAGAAATATGACCGTTAAGGTTAAAAATCCCATACCGCCCAGCAAATGGGTCTCGCTTCGCCAAAACAAAAGTCCGTGGGGGACCGCTTCTATATCAGTGAGTATGGTTGCGCCGCTGGTGGTGTACCCGGACATCATTTCAAAAAAAGCATCGGTAAAGGAAGGAATCGCTCCGTAGATCATAAAAGGCAGGCCGGAAACAGCTGAAATCAAAATCCATCCAAAGGCAACAATGAAAATACCGTCTTTTGTATTTAAATCGTGATTTTTGCGGAAAAACCACCAAAAAGGAAGTCCTATTGCAAAGATGATTATTGCGGAAATCAAAATAGAAAAGAGATCGCCATCATTATAATACAGGGAACATATTACCGGCAGAGACATTGAGCTGCCGGTAACCATCAATAAGGTTCCCAGAACATATGCGATTGAGGCAAAGTGCATGGGCGTTCAAATCTAAAAGAGTGGGAAAATAAATCCGCTTAAATAAACAATTAATTTAGCATATATAATAAAAAATTGAAAGTCCTTCAAATAAACGGGCCAGGATAAATACATTTTTAAATTCAAATTTCGGCACAGGGGAAACTTATTGTTTTGACTCACCTTAAAAATGAGTGTGATTCGGCTTTCCAATTGTTGAATGAAAACAGAGATTTTTCTCTATGCAATATATTCGGTTTAACATCACCTGAAATATGATAACAAAAGATTGGGATTTTTATTTATATCTTTTATTGACCTGAAGGATGATTTTTGCTAATCGTAATATCAAACATACCTTTCTTAAATTTTCCATATGAAGTTTCAATTTCTATACCTTCAAAAAAGAAAATAAGGGAGAACGCTGTGAAAATAAAAAAAGAATTAAGAAAGGAGCCAAGAAAACTTTTTGAAGGGCCTATTTTTTATGCCACTGAAGATCAGCTTTACGAGGGGGAAGTAAAAAATTACAGTATATCGGGTGTTTTTGTAAAAACCAATGATAATTTTTTTGTTGGGCAATGGCTTAATTTGGCCCTTCCGTTTTCAACAGAAAAAAACTCAAAGTGTTTAGGTGCGGTTGTCTGGAAAAATACAGAGGGCATTGGAGTAGAGCTAAAAATAGAAAAAAAATTATAAATAATTAACAAGGCAGAACCGAAAAGACGGAGTTTCCTTTTTATCGAATCAGGTCATAAATACTCTTTTTTGCAAACTTGAGTCCTTATCTTTTATGGATTGTTTTAATAAAAATCGTTTTACATTGGGGGATGGAGTAATGGAAGATTGCAACTGTGCAATCTTTACGAACAAAACATTAAGCAAAAGGAGGAGAGAGCATGAAAATGTTTAGATTGTGTGTGGTGATAGCTGTTGCTCTGGTTCTTGTTGGAGCAGGAACGGCTATGGCAGGAACCCTTGCTGATGTCCGGGCAAAAGGGTTTATCCAGGCCGGAGTAAACGGTGATCTGTTCGGTTTTGGGAAACCGGATGAAAAAGGAGTATGGCGGGGTCTTGATGTGGACACGGCCCGTGCCATTGCTGCTGCGGTATTTGGTGATGCGAATAAGGTAAGATACACTCCGCTGACAGCCAAAACACGTTTTACCGCTTTGCAGTCCGGTGAGATTGACGTGTTGACCCGTAATTGTACCCAGACTCTGGGACGCGATACTGCGTTGGGTCTCGATTTTTGCCAGGTCAACTATTACGACGGTCAGGGCTTTCTTGTCCCCAAGAAACTGGGTGTAAAAAGTGCCAAGGAGCTTGATGGCGCGACAGTATGCGTTCTGCCGGGAACAACCACCGAGCTGAATGTGGCGGATTACTTCCGTGCAAACGGAATGAAGATGAAACCGGTGGTGATTGAAAACACGGCTGAGCTCGCCAAAGCTTTTTTTGCCGGACGTTGTGACTGCCTGACATCTGATGCTTCTCAATTGGCTGGTACCCGGGCAGTGGCCCCCAACCCCAAAGCCTATATTATTTTGCCTGAGATTATTTCCAAGGAGCCCCTTGCTCCTGCTGTTCGCCATGGTGACAACCAGTGGAAAGATATTGTCAACTACTCTGTACTTGCCATGATCAATGCTGAGGAAATGGGCATTACATCCAAAAACGTGAAGAAAATGCTCAAAAGCAAAGACCCGAAGATTCAGCGCTTTTTGGGCGTTTCCCCCGGAAACGGAAAGGCCCTGGGGCTTGATGAAAAATACGCTTATAATATCATTAAGCAGGTGGGTAATTACGGTGAGATATTTGAGCGGAATGTGGGTGTAAAAACAAAGCTGGGTATTGAGCGTGGTCTGAACGCCCTGTGGACAAACGGTGGTTTAATGTATTCTCCTCCGTTTAAGTAATCGACCTGATAAAGCCGATAAGCTCCCCAACATTCGAGCTTATCGGCTTAGTAATGTCACCATCTGTTTTACAATCCGCAAATGACTTATCGGTATTGCAATTTTAATCAGAGATAAACGATGCAAGAAATCGATACCCGCACCACAGCAGACAACATACCGGAAAAAGTCCCATTTTTCAATGATCCTGCCAAGCGTTCCATTGTATTTCAGTTGAGCATGATGTTCATACTGGTGTTTATTGGGTATTATCTGTTATCAAACACAATGGCAAACCTTGAAAGACAGGCGATTGCAACCGGCCTGGGTTTTCTGGAAAAGGAATCCTCTTTTGAAATCGGTGAGTCGTTAATATCCTATTCGGCGGCAGATACCTATGCCCGCGCTCTTATCGTGGGGTTTATAAACACCCTAATTGTTTCATTTATCGGGATCATTCTCACCGTTATACTCGGTACGTTCATTGGGGTGGCCCGTCTGTCCACCAACTGGCTGGTATCCAGACTGGCCATCATTTACATAGAGGTTTTCCAGAATATACCGGTGTTGTTGCAACTCTTTTTCTGGTATGCATTTTTTTATGAAATCCTTCCCTCCCCGCGGCAGGCTTTGAGCCCGGTTACCGGCCTTTTTCTAAGTAACCGCGGAATGGTTTTTGCCGTTCCGCAGTCGCATCCGGCCTACAAATACATAGCGCTGGCTTTTTTAGCCGGTTGTGTCCTGGTTTATCTGCTGCGCCGGTGGGCAAGCAAAAGGCAGGAAAAAACCGGGAAGCTTTTTCCTGTATTACGTGTATCCATAGGAATTCTTATCGGACTTCCGGTGATTGTGTGGTGGCTGGCCGGCGCACCAACGGCGATGAATGTTCCTGTACTTGCGGGATTTAATTTCAAAGGCGGCGTGAACATCAGCCCGGAATTTACCGCGCTATTGCTGGGCTTGGTTTTTTATACTGCCGCGTTTGTAGCGGAAGCGGTTCGTGCCGGAATACAATCGGTCAGTCACGGGCAAACGGAAGCCGCCATGTCCATGGGCCTTAAACCCGGTCAAATCTTAAACCTGGTCATATTACCCCAGGCTCTGCGGGTGATCATTCCGCCTCTGACCAGTCAGATGTTGAATCTCACTAAAAACAGTTCCCTGGCAGTTGCCATCGGGTATCCGGATTTTGTTTCTGTGGCCGGGACCACCATCAACCAGACCGGCCAGGCCATAGAAGGTATTGCAATGATGATGGTGGTGTATCTTTTTTTCAGCCTGAGCACCTCCGCATTTATGAACTGGTATAATAAAAAAGTGGCACTTGTGGAAAGATAGGGGCAAGTCGCATCACGGTTAGACAATGGAAGAAACAGTTAATAATATAGAGACGGAAGATTTAAAACCACCGGTCACCAGCGTGGGAGTCCTGGGATGGATAAAGGCAAATCTTTTCCATGGCTGGTTCAACTCAATCTTAACCATTGTGACCCTGTATTTTCTCTGGAAAGTTGTACCGTCTTTTATCCAATGGGCATTTATCGACAGTGTATGGACGACCACCGGAGCGGAATGTCATGAGGCAAGTGGGGCATGCTGGTCTATCATCCCTGCAAACATTCGGTTCATTATATTCGGGTTCTTTCCCTATGAGTTGCAGTGGCGCCCTTTAGTGGCCATGATTCTACTGGTGGGGCTTCTGTATTACAGCCAGAACCGAAACCACTGGAAAAAACCCCTGGCTTACGCGTGGATTATCGGTCTTTTAATCATGGGACTGTTGATGAAAGGTGGGCTGTTTGGACTGACATCGGTAGAAAGCGATCAATGGGGGGGATTGCCGCTCACACTTCTTTTTTCTGTTTTCGGACTGACAGCCGCATATCCTTTAGGTGTCTTATTTGCCCTGGGTCGCCAATCCAAGATGCCTGCCATCAGGACGATTTGTATCGTTTATATCGAACTCATCCGTGGAGTGCCGTTGATAACCCTGCTGTTTATGTCCTCGGTGGTATTCCCGCTGTTTTTACCCGAAGGTATGACAATCAATATGATTGTCCGGGCGCAGGTGGCCATCATTTTATTTACCGCGGCTTATATTGCTGAAGTGGTTCGGGGCGGACTTCAGGGGATGAGCAAAGGGCAGTACGAGGCTGCAGAGTCTATCGGGCTGAATTATTACCAGACCATGCGGTTGGTGATACTTCCCCAGGCGTTGAAAATAGTCATCCCGCCTACGGTCAGTCAGCTGATCTCCGCTTTCAAGGACACATCCCTGGTGGTCATTATTGGATTGTATGACCTGCTGAAGACCACACAATCCCGCCTCTCTGATCCGGAATGGATGGGATTTTCCTCAGAAGCTTATATTTTTATTGCCCTGATTTATTTTATATGTTGTTTTTTCATGTCAAATTACAGTCGCAAGCTGGAAAGAGACCTGTCCACCTAAGAGAGCATGAAATTGGCGTATAAGGTTTGATAACATCTGGAGAAAATTACATGAACGAAACATTATCAACAACTGCAGAACCCCAATTATTTGATGAAAAAATCATAGAAATCATCAAGATGCACAAGTGGTACGGCGATTTCCATGTGCTTCAAGGCATTGATTTAGACGTGGGTAAAGGGGAGCGAATCGTGATATGCGGGCCGTCGGGGTCGGGGAAATCGACTCTGATCCGTTGTATCAATCGCATAGAGGAGCATCAAAAAGGGCGTATTATTGTTGATGGCGTGGAGCTGACCAACAATATAAAAAATATTGAAAAGATACGAACAGAAGTCGGCATGGTTTTTCAGCATTTCAATCTTTTTCCCCACCTTACCATCGTTGACAACCTGACCCTGGGCCCCATCTGGGTTAGAAAAATACCTAGAGCCGAGGCAGAAGAAGAAGCCATGCATTATCTGGAAAAGGTGCACATTGCCGAACAGGCAAAGAAATATCCGGGCCAACTTTCAGGCGGTCAGCAGCAACGCGTAGCCATTGCGCGCAGCCTTTGCATGAATCCGAAAGTCATGTTATTTGATGAACCGACTTCTGCTCTTGATCCCGAAATGATTTCTGAAGTGCTGGACGTTATGATTGAACTGGCACAAGAAGGAATGACCATGATTGTGGTGACTCACGAAATGGGGTTTGCCAAGAGCGTTGCCCACCGGGTGCTGTTCATGGATTTTGGTAAAATCGTAGAAGGAAATACGCCGAACGAATTTTTTGATAACCCCCAGCAAGATCGAACCAAGCTTTTCCTAAGCCAGATACTTCATTAAAACGATTTAGGTTTTTTGTAAAAAGGCCGATACAGCATAAAGGGGCCTTTGGACTGTGTTTTTCATAAAAACCTTCAAGACTCCTGCATACAACTTCGTTGGTTTAATATTAATCGTTGCATAAAAAGCGATGGGATGTTGATTAGCGGTACTGCCGATGAATTATATTTTCTATCATATCAATGAGATATGGTTTAATATTTTATAGTAATATTCTATAAATATGCTCTATTTTAGATGAAGAAACTGTCAGAGTGGATGAGCCTGCCTCAATCGGATTAGGCAGGAACTTGAATGCAATATAGTCAATTTTTTTGCCAGATCATCAAATCTCATAAGTAAGGATGGTATCATGAATTGGTATTACGCAGAAGGCAAACGCAAAATGGGTCCGATCAGCCAAGAAGAACTTAAATCGTTGTATAAAAATAAAAAAATTAACATGCAAACTCTGGTTTGGCGGCAGGGGATGAAAGACTGGGATGAGCTGGGTAATATTGTAAAGCACAAAGAAAACAGTGCTCAGCCATTGCAGAATACTGCGACTGCAGGCCAGGCGGTATGCTCTGAGTGCGGCAAAACATTCCCGGAAGATGAGATGATCAGTTTTGAGAACGCAAAAGTGTGTGCGGGCTGCAAGCCGGTGTTTGTTCAAAAGATCAAGGAAGGGATGAGTGTTGCCGGTATTATGGACTATGCTGGGTTCTGGATTCGATTCGGAGCGATATTTATTGATGGAATTATTTTGTGGGTCGTCCAAATGCTTGTTTATGGCATATTTGGCGGTATAACTGCAGCAGTAGTGCCATCAATGTCAGGAAACTCTACCGATATGTCTTTTTTTATTTTTAGCCAGGTGATTATAACCCTTCTTTCTTTTGTGATAAGTGCGGCCTACGACATCTGGTTTGTGGGAAGGTTTGGGGCAACTCCCGGGAAAATGGCATGTAAAATTAAGATAGTTACCCCTGATGGCGGGAAAGTGAGTTATTCCCGGGCACTTGGACGATATTTTGCCAAGTGGATCAGTTCAATGATTCTGGGAATCGGTTTTCTGATGGCTGCTTTTGATGATGAGAAACGGACCCTTCATGACCGGATTTGCGAAACCCGGGTGATAAGAAAATAGCGTTAAGGGGTGGCTGTGATTTCATGTACACAATGCAACGCTTCATTGGGCAGGGAAATGTTAAACAGATACGAACTGGTGCTCTGTCCGTCATGCAAATCACTTTTGCGTGTTGATGTTTTCCCTGCCATGTTCAGGACAATACCCACCGGTAAATCCGGGGATGTGCTGCTGGAGAAAAGTGAGGCGAGTTGTTTTTATCATCCTCAAAAAAAAGCGGTGACTGTCTGCTCCCTGTGCGGGCGATTTTTATGCGATCTGTGTGATGTCGAGCTAAATGAAAAACACCTTTGCCCTTCATGCCTGGAAAAAGGAAGGGCAAAACGCAAAATAAAAAGCCTTGAAGACCAAAGGACCTGTTACGACAAAATTGCGCTCCTGATAGCCGTTGTCCCCATGCTGGGATTTTGGCTTACCATATTGACGGCTCCCATCTCTCTTTTCATTACAATCCGGTATTGGAAAACTCCCGGCAGCATCGTAAGAAAAACCAAGATTCGTTTTATAGCGGCATTTCTCATTGCAGGTCTTCAAATAGTAGGCTGGACTTTCTTTTTTGCCAGCCTGGTTTTGTGATGTTGTGGTTCATGAAAATGTTTACCACCGATTTTCACGGAAATTTCACAGATACTAAAAAACCAAAGTTCAGTGGGTCTCCGTGAAACTCCGTGGTAAAATTTAGGTAAATGGATAAAAGCAAAAGGTAATTATTACTGGATAAACACATGCCGAACGCTTCAAAAGAATACACAAGGCTACCAGGAAAGAAAAAAAATTTTCTTATCGGTTATTATGAACTCTGGATGGGGCATGATCATTTGCTGTATATTTTTTCCCGGTTCGGCATCGAAGACTATAAGCGATTTTACTATAAAGATATTCAGGCGGTTATTACACGAAAAACAGTTACCGGGATAATTCAGAACCTGATTTTATCTATTTTCTGTATTCTTTTTTCTTTTTTGGCACTGTACTTAAAAGGGGATTGGCCGGTCCTAAACTGGGGTATAGCCGGTTTAATGGCCATTTTTCTGGTAATTAACTGGATAAGGGGCCCCACTTGCGTCTCCCATTTGCAAACAGCCGTACAGACCGAGAAACTGCATTCTTTATATCGACTAAAAACCGCAAAAAAAATAATGAGCAGGTTAAGGCAAGTTGTTGAAAAGTCCCAGGGGAAACTTGCCAGGGGGGACATCGGAGAAGAGGAACTAAAAACTTCAACAGCCATTAGACCTTCAGTCGGTAATGACACCATAGACCTCTCCACCCGCCAGATCGGAATGAAGGTGCATCGGATCTTATTTGCGATACTGATTTTAGATGGTCTGGTGACTTATTTGGATTTCTTTTATAATCATGTCACCATAACCCTGATGGAAACCATCATCGCCATGGCGGCCTGTATCATGGTGATTATGGCACTTGTCAGACAGCACAGAAGCAATCTGAAAAGTTCTATGCGTATGATCACCTGGGCAGCATTTTCCTATTTATGCTTAAATATTGTTATCGGATATATTTTTTACTTTGTGGTTATTTTTCGTCACCCGGAAATGTCACATAGTCAGTGGGAACTGATTAAAGCCATGTCGCGGATGTCACCCGGAGATAGTTTTATGCTGATGGCTTTTTATATATTTTCCATATGCAGCTCTTTAATTCTTGGTTTATCAGGCCTGATTATTTCAAGGAGGGGATAAATCCAATGATGGAGAACCTGGCTCATCAGCGATGTAATAATCACCGGGATCGGGAAGCTGTGGCCCGGTGTCCTCAATGCCGGCGTTATTTCTGCAGGGAATGTATTACCGAGCACGAAGACCGTGTGCTTTGTGCTTCGTGCCTTACAAAATTACATCACCAGGATTTAGTCCGGCCGTTTAGATTTTACCGATTGGTCAGGATGATACAGTTTCTGGCAGGTGGGATGGTTATATGGATGTTTTTTTATTACCTTGGCCAGGCCCTTCTTGGACTTCCGTCTTCTTTTCACGAGGGAACGATATGGCAAACCGGGTGGTGGGATTAAATGTAAATTTAATCTTTCAGTCTAGGCGTAACTGAGCGAACGTTAAACATGAAACGGCCAACGGGAAAACAACGCAAAAGCGCAATCAGGATTTTGGAGGAGTCGGTCCATCTGCTGAGACTTTCACCGGCCGGTCTTCTTTCCAGCTATTACATCGGAAGCATGCCGTTTGTTTTAGGCTTTCTTTACTTCTGGGGGGATATGAGCAACAGCGCTTTTGCCCCGGAGTATTGTGCCGTGTCCGCGCTTGGACTTGCTTTTCTTTTTATCTGGATGAAATGCTGGCACGCTGTTTTTGCAGCAAAAATGCGAGCGCAAATTTTAGGTGCACGATCAGGTTCGTGGTCTCTTGGCCGTATGGTTAATCTTGTAGCAACCCAGACATTTATTCATTCTTCCTCCTTTTTAATACTTCCGCTTGCCTTAATTATGGCAATTCCTTTTGCCTGGTGTTTTGCGTTTTATCAGAATGCCACCGCACAGGCATTTTCCCCAGAAAATGATATAAAAACAATATGCAAAAAATCCTTGAAGCTTGCCAATCTGTGGCCAAAGCAAAATCACATTTTACTACTCGTTTTTTTAGCCTTTGCTTTAATACTGTTTATAAATCTGGCAGCAACCATTTTTATTCTTCCGTATATTTTAAAAAAATTTGTCGGTTTTGAGACCATATTTACCTTAAGTGGGATGAACTTTTTTAATTCAACCTTTCTGGTGGCAACAATTGGGATTACCTACTTATGTATGGATCCGCTTGTTAAGGCGGCTTATATGCTCAGATGCTTTTATGGTGAGTCTTTGACAACCGGGGAAGATATTCGCCTTGAATTGAATAAATTTACAGTTCCAGGAAAGGGCCTGGTGGCGATCTTGACCTTCATTATTTTTGCAACATATTTTAATGTTGCCGAAGCCCGACAGGTACCACCCCATTATATGGATGATCCGAGTGCTTCCATTTCGCTATCCCCGGATGAATTGAACCGTTCCATTGACGAGGTGATGAACAAACGGGAATTTTCCTGGAGAATGCCCCATGAAAATCTTAAAGAAAAAGAGGAAGATGGGTCGGGCCCTCTATCAGTGGTTTTTAAATGGGTGGGTGACCTGCTCGGAAAAGGGTTTAAGGCTGTAAAGGGCTTGGTAAAGAGAATTGCAGACTGGTTAGCCAAACTGTTGCCGGACAGGAAGCCCGGCACAGATCCGTCAACCAAAGACTGGATTTACTCCACACGCTTATTCCTTATTATTCTCCTTGCTGTTTTGGGTATGATTCTTGGGTATTTATTCTTTAGGATTTTGAAAAAACATCATTCCCCTGTGGTTGAATCAGTCATAGAACCTGTGGCCCCGACTCCGGATCTTGAAGATGAAGGCATAAGGGCGGATGATCTTCCGGCAAACCGGTGGTTGAACCTGGCCGGGGAATTTGCCGCTAAAGGGTCCCTGCGTCTGGCCATGCGCGCTTTTTATCTGGCGGCACTCTCGTATCTGGCCGATAAGGAGATGATCACCATAGAAATTTATAAATCGAACTTGGATTATGAAACAGAGCTTAAAAGACGTGCCTATGAAAAAAAAGAAATTTTGGCGGCATTTTCTACACTAGTATCCTTTTTTGACAGGGTCTGGTACGGCATGTATCATATAACCACATCTGATCTAAACAGCTTTGCGGCAACGTTGGAAAGGATAATGGCCCTTGCGGAAAAATAAGAAATTACAGTTTGTATGCTCAGTCTTGTTAATGGCGATGTTCTTAATGGGGGTGATTCATCTTTTCCTGCTTCGTTTTGAAGCAGGTGATGTTTATCCTCCTTATTCCTCTTTACGCAGCGATCCTTTAGGAGCAAAAGCATTTTACCAGAGTCTGAATAATATTAATCATATCACTGCTGAACGTAATTACCGTCCTGTGTCAAAGCTGGAAACAAGCCAGAGGGTGACTTTTTTCTATCTGGGAGCAAAGATATTCGATTCAGATTCGGTTCAACAAGAACTGCTTAAATCCTTTGAACGTATAGCAAGAAGTGGTGGGCGTCTGGTCATTGCCTTTTTCCCCACCATGAAAAATCCGCTAAAGCCTTTAGGCAAAGAGAATACTTCAGCAAATACACCAAAAGACAGTTTAACAGAAGAGAAAGATAAGTGTCGGCCAACAGAGGACCAGTTTGTTTCCCTGGCCGAGCGCTGGGGCGTAACTATCGGATATGATATAGCGGAAGAAAAAAATAATAACAAGATCTTTAAAGCCGAATCAAATGTTTTAGCCTTACAGACTCCTGCCGTCATGCATACCATCAAGTATTTCACCGACCTTTCCGATTCCTGGAAAGTGGTTTATGCTACAGGCGACCATGCTGTCCTTATTGAAAGAAAGTTCGGCAAAGGAACCATTGTGCTTTCTGCAGACTCATATTTCTTCAGCAATGAAGCGCTTCGTGACCAGAGGCATCCTGAACTGCTGGCCTACTTTATGGGGATAAATTCAAAAGCCGTTTTTGATGAGACCCATTTGGGGATTCAACAGAGTTATGGCGTTGTTTATTTTGTCAGAAAATACAGGTTTCACTGGTTTGTAGCCGGAATCGTTTTGTTGGCCATTTTGTTTGTTTGGAAAAATTCGGTTAGCTTTGTGCAACCGCCTGAGGATAAAAATAAGGAAAACCAGGAAAGCTTTGCTTCAGATAGAGATTATACTCAGGGGCTGGTGAGTCTGTTGCGAAAAAATATCCCCAAAAGAAATATTCTAAAGGTCTGTGTTGAGGAATGGGAAAAGTCGATATCGCAGGGAGCAATGGTTAATTCTGATAAACTAGAGCGAATCAGAGCGATTGTCGAAACAAGAGAGCAAAGGGCGAAAAAAAATCAACATCCTGTAAAGGGGTATAAAACAATCATCGAGATACTATCACAAGGAAAATAATTATGAAGGAAAATACTGAAGTTTTGAAGAAAGCATTGATAGGCATAAAAGCCCAGGTCGCCAAAGTGATCATCGGTTACGAAGACATTGTGGACCAGAGCTTGATTGCCATATTTTCCGGCACACATGCCCTGATAGAAGGCGTTCCCGGCGTGGCAAAAACACTTCTGGTAAGAACACTGGCACACGTGATGAAATGCGATTTTGCCAGAATACAGTTTACCCCCGATCTGATGCCTACGGATATTACCGGCACCCATGTTTTTAACCTGCAAAAAGATATGTTTTCCCTAGTCAAGGGTCCTGTTTTTACGACTTTTCTGCTGGCAGACGAAATAAATCGCGCGCCGGCAAAAACCCAGTCCGCATTGCTTCAGGCCATGCAGGAGCGCACAGTTACCATTGACAGAAAGACCCATCGACTGCCGGAAAATTTTACTGTTTTTGCCACTCAAAATCCGATTGAATACGAGGGAACCTACCCCTTGCCGGAGGCACAAAAGGACAGATTCATGCTTAAAATTACCATGAATCATCCAAAGCGGGAAGATGAGCTTACACTGGCCAAACGGATGCTTGGCAAGGATTCTCCTGAAGCAATTCTGTCCGGTGGAACGGTAAACCAAATATTAACCCCGGAAGTATTATTGAAACTGCGGTCATCTCTCGAAGGCATTCTGGTAAAGGAGGAGCTGATTACCTATATCGTTGATATCATCAGAAAGACCAGAAAGTACCAGAGTGTCATGGTGGGCGCAGGCCCCCGTGCCACGCAGTCTTTGCTCCTGGCCAGTCGTACTTTGGCTGCAATTGGAGGGCGTGATTTTGTAACTCCCGATGATATTAAATCGATGGCGGTGCCGGTGTTGGAGCATCGCCTGATTCTCAGGCCGGAATATGAAATTGAGGGACTGACGGTAAGGGAAGTGATTGAAGCCATTTTAAAAGATATTGCGGTGCCCAGATGATGGTTCCAACATTCAGACTTCTTTTTTGGATTGCAGCGGTCTTTTTGCCGTTTTCAATTCTTGCCGCGGTGGTACCTTCGAGCATATTTCTTTCCATAGGCGCCGCTTTAATACTGGTGGTGATTGCAGCGGCAGATGGCGCTTTGTCTTTTGGTAATCTTTCGGGCATTCAGGTTGAGCTTCCTGACCTGGTGAGGCTTTCCACCGGGAAAGAAGGAGAGCTTGTGCTGCATATTAAAAATGAGAGGATGCAGTCCAGACCCCTAAGACTGTCTCTGGGATTTCCTGCAGAGATTTACTCCCGGCACCAGGAACTTATCACCCATTTACCCAAACAAACTCTTTATTCAACCATTCAGTGGCCATGCAAAGGTTTGAAGCAGGGGAAATACAATCTGGACAAGTGTTATCTGGAAACACGGTCCAACTTTGGTTTCTGGGCGATTCGCGGAATATCATCCATAAGTGCAGAGATTCGCGTTTACCCCAACCTGCTTGTTGAAAGGAAAAACTTAAGCGCATTTTTTCTCAACAAAGGACTCGGGGTTCATTCCCAGCGGCAGGTGGGAAAAGGACGGGATTTTGAACAATTAAGAGAGTACATTCCGGGGGACAGTTATGAAGATATACACTGGAAGGCAACGGCAAAGAGGGGCCAACCCATTACCAAGGTTTTCCAGCTAGAACGAACTCGGATGGTGTATGTAATTATTGATGCATCACGATTGAGTGCACGACAGGCATATTCCCCCAGAGATACAAACGCATCCGGCCAAGAGGATGGTTTGTTTTTTACTACTATTTTGGAACGTTACGTCACCGCCGCCCTTGTCCTGGGACTGGCTGCGGAAAGACAGGGCGATTTATTCGGCATTTTACTGTTTGATGACAGGGTACGAGGATTCGCCGGAGCGAAAAACGGCAGAGCGCATTTTAATACCTGCCGGGACATGTTATACACTTTGCAGCCCAAAAGTGTATCACCTGAATTCAGTGAACTTTTTACCTTTATCGGCACCAGGATCAGGCGTCGATCCTTACTTCTTTTTTTAACCAATCTGGACGATCCTGTTCTGGCACAAAGTTTTTCCAAAAACATTGATATTATCAGCCGCAGGCATCTGGTTTTAGTGAATATGATGAGGCCTGCCGGTGCAAAGCCTTTATTTTCTGATTCCCCGATAAAATCCGTCGATGAACTATACCAAAAACTCGGCGGGCACATATTATGGCAAAATCTGCAGCAAACAGGGAAGGTTTTCCGACGGCTGGGAGCAGATTTTTCCATGCTGGAAGATGAAGCCATGTGTGCAGAACTGATAGCCAAATATCTATCCGTCAAGAAAAGGCAGATTTTGTGAGTTCGCATGATAATCGATTTAAGAAAATTTATTAAAGAAGAAAAACCATACTGGGATGAACTCGAGGGTTTTTTAAACGAGGTCGAAAAAGGCCCGGGAATCAAGCTGGATCTTGCCAGACTTAAACGGTTTCATTATCTGTATCAACGAGCATCAGCCGACCTGGCAAAGCTGGCAACTTTTTCTTCAGAACCGAATATGCGCAGGTATGTTGAATCACTGGTGGGGAGGGCTTACGGAGAAATACATGAGACGCGTGAAAAACCCCATCGTCTGAATCCCTTACACTGGTTTTTTACTTCTTTTCCACGGACTTTTCGCAGACACATCCGGGCGTTTGGGATTTCTCTGTTGGCAATGCTCATTGGTCTTACTCTTGGTGGTTTTGCCATCTTAATAGATTCGGATGCCAAAGAAGCGCTGATCGGGTTTTCCCACCTTAAGGGCGACCCTTCCGAGAGAGTGGCAAAAGAAGAAAACGCCGATAATGACCGGCTTCAAGGAAGAAAAACATCATTTTCATCCTTTCTTATGACGCATAACACCAAAGTTTCAATCTTCACACTGGCACTGGGAATGACTTACGGAATAGGCACGATCATCATGCTGTTTTATAATGGAGTGATCCTTGGAGCCATTGCAATTGACTATATCATGGCAGGGGAAACCTGGTTTCTGTTCGGTTGGTTGCTGCCTCATGGCTCAGTCGAAATACCGGCAATTCTTCTTGCCGGTCAGGCAGGCCTGGTACTTGCCGGATCGCTTATCGGGTGGGGAAAACCTTTAACGCTGAGAAACCGTCTAAGAGAAGTATCCAACGATTTGGTGACTCTTATTTTCGGAGTAGCCATTCTGCTGGTTTGGGCAGGAATCGTTGAAGCCTTTTTTTCCCAGTATCACGAGCCGGTCATTCCTTATACGGTTAAAATTGGGTTCGGGGCAATTGAACTATTGATGTTGGCACTGTTTTTAGCAAAATCAGGTGAGAAGAGGAAAGAAAAGACATTATGAGCCATCACAAGGCGAACACGTTAAACATAAGAACACCTGAGGGCGTGGTGTTTTCCCTGCAACTTGCCGGACCGGTGACCCGTTTTATGGGATGGGCAATCGATCTTGCCGCCATTTCCGTGATCTCCTCGATGTTAAATGTGATTCTGGGAATGATTGGTATTATCAGCAGAGATATTGCCATGGCAGCCAGTATGCTATCTTATTTCGTCGTTTCCATCGGGTATGGTATTGTCACCGAATGGCACTGGCAGGGGCAGACATTGGGGAAACGACTTCTTAAGCTTAGGGTAATGGATGAGCAGGGATTGAGTCTTCAATTCAGCCAGGTTGTGATTCGAAACCTCCTTCGTTTTGTGGACAGCCTGCCGGTTTTTTACCTGGTAGGTGGAATGGCGTGTCTGATAAGCCAGAGAGCCCAGAGGTTGGGAGATTTTGCTGCCAATACGATTGTGGTTTGGAACCCGTCGGTGTCAAAACCGGACCTGGATCAACTCCTTGAAGGAAAATATAATTCTTTTCGTGAGTATCCGCATTTGGAAGCACGGTTGCGCCAGCGGGTATCTCCCCAGGAGGCCGGCATTGCACTCCAGGCAATCATGCGGCGTGATGAACTGGAACCTGTTGCGCGTATTGAACTTTTTGGTGATATCGTATATCATTTCAGAACCGTTGTTGAATTTCCCCAAGAAGCCACTGACGGAATTTCCGATGAACAGTATGTTCGCAATGTGGTCGATGCATTATACAGAACAAAAGCGTAGACAACATGATGACCGCATTTGGAAATATTGTCACTTTTGTAGTCGCTCCGAGGCTTAAAAATTTTTTCTCCAGCCGATATCAAGCTATACTGTGTGGAGTGACCCGATATTTATAATTACAGAGCTAAACCCCCAGCTAAGCTGGGGAGAATGGCAAAAGCTATGCTGAGTATTTAAAAAATGCTCCTTTTGGATTAAAGGTAACAGCGCTGATTCTGTGACCAAAATCCA
>JAXHVO010000071.1 GCA_034189135.1 Thermodesulfobacteriota bacterium
ATGGCATCGTGTTTGAACTCTCTAGTGTAATTTGGACGTTTTCGTTTCTTGCTCATTGAACACCTCACTTTCTGTATAATTACTCTTAGCAAAGTGTCCGGTAAAATTAAACCACATTAAAGAAACCAATCGCCACAATCATTTTTTGAGATAATAAGATTCTTGAGCAAACCCTCATATCAACTTCCTTGCTCAAATTTAGAACGGAGGTATCGTTAATTTAAAAATACATTTACTCAGATGAACTATCGGCTTTGAGCGGCCTGCTCATTTAGCGCCATCAATTCATCCCTGGATATGATGGCCGATACATCAGGGACATGTTTGCGGATATTCTCGAGGCCCCCTTCCTGGCGATCAACCAGTATGATTGCTTTAACCACATCCACCCCTTCCGAGCGGGCCCTTTCGATGGCCTTAACCGTTGAACCGCCGGTTGTCGCGACGTCATCTATGATAACCACCCGATCCCCCGGCTGGATATCTCCTTCGATCCATTTTACAATGCCGTGGTCTTTTTGGGTTTTTCTGATGGAAAATGCATTGATCGGCTTTCCCTTTAATTCAGATGCGAAGGAGGTTGCCATAGCTATGGGATCGGCGCCGAAGGTAAGCCCCCCGATCCCGGTAATGTTCGCATCCTGTATTGCTTCAAGCATTACATGACCGATTAAAAACATGCCCCGTGCACTCAAAGTGGTCGGTTTGCAATTGACATAAAAGCGGCTCATTCTGCCTGAAACCAGTTTAAAAGCAGGCGCTTGACTGTACTTAAAAGACTTTTCATAAATAAGCTTAATGAGTTCTTGTTTCATACCCCTATTACCTCGGATTCTACTGATCTTAGATGTTGTAATCGACCTGTGGATCAATCGAATAACAAGAAAATGTTGATTTAAAGGCAGTTATCAGATATAAAAGCCTCCACCGAATTGGAAGAAGCCGGTTTAACGGGATCCAGTGGAGGCTCTGAGCAAGGAAAACTCAGGAAAGCACTCCTTGCGCTCGATACAATTATTACCAATTAAATTTATGCGGGTCAATCCAAAAGACGTGTTCAGGATCAAAATGAAATTGCATAAAATAATCAACGCGTTTTATTTATTTATATTTCTTTGGTTGCTTTCAGAAACCATACCAATTTCTACCGGATATGCTGCTGACGAGAAAAATCCGCAGACCCTGAGCCTCAAACAGGCTGTGGAAATAGCCTTAAAAGCCAACCTGGCTCTTAAAAAATCAAAAGATGAAATAAATGCTGCCCGAGCCATAAAAAATATTTCAAGAGCAAATTTTTTACCTACGTTTAATACCACCTATAGCTATAAACGACGCGATGAAGAAATATCACAGATTTATTCAACCGGAGTAACGGGCGTCATTACGCCTCTGGAAGAGTATACCTTTGTCGCATCTTTTTCCCAGCCCATATTTAGCAGATTTTCACTGATCAACCAGTACAAAGTGGCAAGCCTTGGCCTGGACATTGCGGAAATCAGCGAAAAGGCTACACGACTGGAAGTTATCTTCCAGGCAAAAAAGGCCTTTTTTACCCTGTTAAAAGCCCAAAAATTGCATTCAGTCGCCAAGGATGCGGTTAAGCTCCTTTCCGCGCTCCAGGAAGTGGCAGAAAATTTTTATCAGGTCGGCATGACACCTTTAAATGACTGGCTCAAAGCACAGGTTGAACTGGCCAATACCAAACAGGATCTTATTGTCGCTCGCAACAATCTGGATTTAGCAAAATCCGAACTGAACCTCGTACTTCGCCGACCGGTGGATTCTCCTGTGCAAATTACCGATATTTTGAATTATTCACCCCTTGAAAACGATTCCGATTACTATCTTGATATGGCAGATCAAAACCGCTTTGAAATCAAAATTGCTGACCTAAATGTCGAAATTGCAGACCGGGAAGTCAAAATTGCCAAAAAGGATCTATACCCTTCCATAAGTCTGGAAGGTTCTTATTATAAAATCGGTACGGACTGGGATGTGGACGGTGGCGATGGGATAGGCGATCCGGACGGCTGGAGTATTTCAGCCATTGCCACCTGGAACTTCTGGGAATGGGGCAGGACCTGCTATGGCGTCAAGGAAAAATTGAGTCGTCTTTCACAGGCCAAATATGATAAATCGGAACTTTACGATAATGTTCGCCTTGAAGTGAAACAGTCCTATCTGAAGGCCAAAGAAAGTGAAATGAACATCGTCACTGTGGAAAAAGCCATCGAGCAGGCAAAAGAAAATTTAAGGATAAGCGAGGAGCAATACAGACACCAGGTGGCGACTTCCACCGATGTGCTGGATGCACAGACTCTCCTTTCTAGGACAATGACCAATTATTACAACGCACTGTATGATTTTAAAATATCGAAAGCCGCTTTGCACCGGGTAATCAGTCTGGAAGTAATTGAATGATTGATGGCATCGTAGCCATCGGTGATACTTTTTGCGAGTTGATTAATGCTTGACGAAAAAGAAAAAAATGCAATCATCCGCCTGTTTCATGTTTACCGGCACTACGGACCCAAGAACGCCTTGATCGATATTACCCTTGACGTTTTTAAAAATGAATTTCTTTTTATCAGCGGTCCCAGCGGCGCAGGCAAAACCACTCTTTTAAAGTTGCTCTATCTTGGAGAACCGGTGTCGGACGGCCAGATCTTGATAGACGGAATGAACCTGTCGAGAATTTCCCGCAATCGAATTCCTTATCTTAGACGAAATTTTGGCATCGTGTTCCAGGATTATAAGCTGATCAAAACCAAAACCGTATACGAAAATGTGGCAATTGTCCTTGAAGCTTCCGGGGTTAAAAAGAGGATGGTGCAAAAAAAAGTGAACCATGTGCTAAGAACAGTCGGAATGGAACAGAGACACGCTTCGTTTCCTCCAAGCCTTTCAGGCGGAGAACAACAAAGGGTGGCCATTGCCAGGGCCATCGTGGGAGATCCTAAAATAATTCTTGCAGATGAACCCACCGGGAGTCTGGACTCCGAATCAGCGGGTTTTATTTTTAGCCTTCTTAAAGGCGTTCATACCCGTGGTGCGACTGTGATTATTGCCACCCATGATAAGGAACTTATCAGGAAAACAGGAGGCCGGGTGGTGTATCTTAATTCTGGCCGACTTGAGACATCACCTTATATATAAAAGCGGTTGTTGGCATGGCAGGTAAGTATAGGATTGGATTGAGAGATGATCAGGCATTTTTATAAACGGGCAATACAGGATATTCGGGAAAACAGGTTTTTAAATGTCGTCACTATTATCACCATAGCGCTGTCAATTCTTATCGTCAGCGTTTTTGCTCTTTTTTTCATTAATACCAACGATCTTATCAACCATTGGAAAAAAGGCATACGGATTATGGTGTATCTTAAGACAAATACTGCTGAAGCAAAAATTCCGGATATAAAAAAGAAATTTGAGGAGATGTATGGGGTTTCCAAAGCTGTGTTTATCTCTAAAGAAAAAGCGCTTGAGCAGCTCAAACAGCACATGAAATCGCAAATTTCGCTTCTGGAGGATCTCAAGGAAAATCCGCTTCCAGATGCCTTTGAAGTGCGCATGATCCCTTCATCGCAAAGCTGGGAAAAAGTGGATATTTTATCGGCCAAAATAAAATCGTTTCCATTTGTGGACGATGTGGAATACGGCGAGAAATGGCTTGGACGATTTACCAATGTGGTCAGCCTGTTCAGGTTAACCGGATATGGAGTTGGCGGCCTTTTTTTTATGGCAGCCGTGTTTATTGTCGCCAATACCATTCGACTTGTGCTTTACTCCAGGCGGGAAGAAATCGAAATCATGCGCCTTATTGGCGCTTCCGACAGTTTTATTAAAACACCATTTTACATTCAAGGATTTATCCAAGGGACATTTGGAGGGATCATCGGGCTTGGCATTTTGTTTGTTGCCTTTATGATCATCGCCTCCAATATTGGGCATGGATTCCTCCCGGGCTCTTTTCAAATAAGATTTCTTCCCCCGGTGGTATTTTTTTCAGTAGTCATAAGCAGCATGCTGGTGGGATGGTTGGGATGTTATCTTTCCCTTAAGCAATTTTTAAAAGCAT
Source organism: Thermodesulfobacteriota bacterium (assembly GCA_034189135.1). Taxonomy (NCBI): domain Bacteria; kingdom Pseudomonadati; phylum Thermodesulfobacteriota; species Thermodesulfobacteriota bacterium. The sequence goes on from JAXHVO010000071.1 coordinate 4,082, forward strand.
AATCTGGGCTTCGTTTTTGAAAAAGCAATAGCAATAAATGGGCTTTTTAAGAAAATTTGCCACCGAGTTTCACAGAAAGACACTGAATTTTATTTTTTCTATCTGTGAAATTTCTCTGCAATTTCTTGGTAATCATATAATGAACAAAAAAAACAATAAATTTAGCCCTATCTTTATCGTTATTATCTTTCTTGTGTTGTTTTGCTTTGGTGCCGCTTCTGGTTTTGAGGAGACAGAAATTGACCGGCTTAAAGAAAAAGCAAACGATGTTGAACAGAAAATAGATAAAAGCCAAACCGAGGTGTTAAAATATTCCAAAAAAGAAAGTGCCATCACACATAGCCTTGACAGGATTGATTTTTCTTTGAACAAAGCCAGACGGAAAATTTCTCTCAACAAATCCGAGCTTTCGGTCCTGGAAAAAAAAATTTCCAAGACAACCAATGAATACAAAAAACTAACCAAAAAAATTGAATTAACTGAAGATTATGCAGCCACTCGACTGGTGGCACTTTATAAGATCAACCAAATGGGTCAATTGAACCTTCTGGTCACGGCTGAATCTGTCCATGAACTGGTACAACGAAAAATGGCTTTAGAGCGGATACTTGAATATGATGAAAAAATAAGAAACGCTTTTGTTGAGGATAAGATCCGCCTTAAAAAAGTGCTGAATCGTTTGAATCAGCAGCAAATTAAAAAGGTCTCTCTTAAAGCGGATATGAATAAACAATTCGGTATGATGTATCAAAAAAGAAAAGCTCGTGAAAAGCTGCTTAAAGAAATACGCTCAAAGAAATCTTATGAACTCGCGGCCCTCTATTCTCTTAAAAAAACAGCCAAAACGCTGGACCAAAAAATAGAATCCTTGGACGCTAAACTGAAGCAAGACAGCGAAGACAAAAAATCTTCTTTTCCTGCGTTTAAGGGGTTGCTTAAAATGCCTGTCAGGGGTAAAATAGAACGTTTTTTTGGTGCGTATAAAAACAGCAAATTTAACGTAACTAATTTTTGCAGCGGCATAAATATCGGAGCAAAAAGAGGGGAACCGGTTGCCGCCGTATATGATGGAAAAATAATTTATTCCAGCTGGTTTAAAGGCTACGGGAATATGATAATTATAGACCACGGGAGCAGTTACTATACCTTATATGCACATCTGGAAGAAGTCTTCGTGGATAAGGGGGCAGAAATAAAAACCGGTCAGGTAATCGCAACCGTTGGTGACACAGGTTCATTGACTGGTCCTAGTTTGCATTTTGAAGTCCGTCATTTCGGGAAACCTGTTGATCCGCTTGAGTGGTTAAAAGCCGGGTAATTGTTCACCGGCACTGCATCTGCACGCGTTCAGGGCAACCAGCATAGCATAACCATACTATAGCTGATCGCCCTGAGCACGCACATCTACAGCACCTGTGAACGATTACAAAACCCAGATTGTACGACCTTCATTTGAATGGGCGTGGCGAACGGTTACAAAGCCAGTTAGAAGGAGATTAATATAATGATCATAAAGAAAAGAAAGCACCTCAGGCTGTGGATAGCCCTAACTGTTACCGTTATTTTCCTCACCATGGGGACAGGCTTTTACGGCAATCTTGAGGCAAAGAGTGAAGAAACTTACCAAAGCCTTAAGGTTTTTTCTGATGTGCTCGAAATAATAGAAAAGAACTATGTGGATGAAGTCGATTCAAAGGAACTCATTCAAAAGGCAATTCAGGGAATGGTTCAAAGCCTTGATCCCCATTCGTCGCTGATGCCACCCGAGGATTTTCAGGACCTGAGTATCGATACAAAGGGCGAGTTCACCGGAATCGGTATTCATATAACCATGCGGGACAAATTTGTTACCGTGATTTCGCCCATAGAAGGAACGCCTGCTTATCGGGCCGGTATAAAAGCTCAGGATAGAATTATCAAAGTGGATGGCAAGCCGACCACCGACTTACGCGAAGCAGTAAAAATGATGAGAGGTCCCAAAGGCACCACCGTGGTGGTAACCATCCAGCGCAAAGGAGCAGCCGACCCGATTGAATTTACCCTTATCCGTGATACCATACCGATAAGGAGCGTCAGATCCGCAGTTTTAAAACCCGGATATGGATATATCCGCATTTCCAATTTTAACCAGAGCACCACCGACGATCTAAAAAAGGCGCTCGCCGAACTCGAATCAAGCGCCAAAACCGGTGACGCACCCTTAAAAGGTCTCGTTCTTGACTTTCGCAACAATGGAGGGGGACTGTTAAACCAGGCAATTACAGTTTCAGACCTCTTTATAGAAGAGGGGATTATTTTATCCATCAAGGGTCGGACCAAGAGAAATACAAAAGATTTCCCTGCCAGTGTCAACAATGTGAAACGAACCTATCCGATTGTAGCCCTGATTAACGGAGGAAGTGCCAGTGCCTCTGAAATTGTTGTCGGAGCGCTGCAGGACCACAAGCGTGCCCTTGTACTCGGAACCACATCTTTTGGTAAAGGCTCCGTACAGACGGTTGAAACACTGCGTGATGGCTACGGACTTAAATTGACCATTGCCAGATACTATACGCCAAGCGGAAGGGAGATCCAGGCAAAAGGGATTGAGCCGGATGTCGTTGTCAAGCACAGGTTTGCAGATGAATCCGACTCAGAAGGCGACGAAGAGCGCTTTTATAAAGAAAAAGATCTGAAAAATCATCTTGAACCGAAGTCCGGTGACACGAAAGTCATAAAACCTGAACCTGGTCGTAAAAAAGGTAAAAAGAAAGGCTCCAAAAAGCGCGAAGAGGAGTACCTGGTGGGCCCCCTTAACGCCAAGAACCTGAAGTCGGATAACCAGATTATGCGTGCACTTGAACTCCTCGTAGGGTATGATTTGCTTAAAGGTTTTCAAAGCTGATGTAACTGCCTTCCATGGTTAAAAGAAAAACTAAAAAAAAAAGAGCTAAAAAAAAAGCCCGGAAAAAAATTTCCCTAAGTACTTCTCTAATTAAAATTTTTTTCGGATTTACCATTCTTCTTGTTTTGGTTTTTCTCGCCGGTGTTCTTGCCCATCATTTCATGTTGCGCAAGGAGCCGGTGAAAGGTTTACAGCCATCAGAGCAAGCGCCGATTACCCAAATACCCCCTTTTGAGATCTACCCGGAAAAGGAAATACCTCCGGAGAAACCGCCGTTAAAACCAAAAAAAATACTACCGGATGGATTGCCCAAAGTCGCTATTATTATTGATGACCTGGGTTATGACCGGTTTATTGCACAAAAATTCCTCGCTCTTGATGGTGTATTTACCTTTTCCGTGCTTCCCCACAGCCCCTATACTAAAAGGATAGCCAGAGCGGCAGAGGCAAAAGGATATGACATTATGCTTCATCTTCCCATGGAGCCGATGGAATATCCTTCGGTCAATCCCGGCCCCGGAGCACTCCTGACCTCCATGTCTCCCGACGAACTCATCGAACAACTCAGAAAGGATCTGGATGATGTCCCCTCAATCAAGGGTGTCAACAACCACATGGGGTCAAGAATGACCACGGTCTCCACCCAGATGTATCAAATATTTTCTATCCTGAAAAAGCGAAATCTGTTTTTTATCGACAGTCGTTCCACCGCAAAGACCGTATGCAAACCATCGGCCCGCCTGTTGCAGATTCCTTTTGCTCAACGAGATGTTTTTATTGATCATATTCTGGATAGTGAATTTATCCGAAAACAGCTAAGGCAACTTGTGGCCATTGCCAGACGAAAGGGTATGGCGGTTGGAATTGCCCACCCACACCAAATTACCTATAAAATTCTCAGCCAGGAACTTCCTAACCTGAAAAAAAAGGTCCAGCTGGTTCCTGCTTCAGGGATTGTACAAGTCGCAGGCTGATTTAGACATTTAGAAATATCTTATTTGCCCTGGTCATCGAATGTAAAACGAGGTGATGAACATGAAAGATAAAATCAACTGGATAAAGACACACTGCGCCAGGATGGATCATGGCGGTTGTGGACTTATAGTCGGAGTTAAGGATCATGTAATTGTCAAAGTCAAAGGAGACCCGGACGGATTTTTAAATAAAGGCTATGTATGCCCCAAGGGTCTGGCATCCTCCGATCGACTCACTCACCCTTCACGGCTCAGACATCCATTAAAAAGAGCAGGCAACCGGGGAGAGGGAAAGTGGGAAAAAATCGAATGGAAAGAGGCCATTGAAATCATCTCTGATCATTTTCTCAGGATTAAGCAAAAGCACGGGGCAAAGGCCGTGGCTTTCTGCCAGGGTATGCCCAAAGGGCTGGATCATTTTGTTTTAATACGACTGGCCAATCTCTTTGGCTCCCCCAATGTGGGAGCGGTACAGGATGTCTGCCATGCCCCCCGTGAAATCAGCGGTTTTCACACCTGCGGATTTTACCCGGTCACGGACTACCACCATAAAAGCAAGCTGGTCATACTCTGGGGAAGTAATATCACCAGCACCAACGAAGAAGGTGAAATATGCAGCCTCCTTCTGGATCAACTAAAGCAGGGAACGCAGTTGATGGTGATCGATCCGAGAAAAAACGAAATGGCCCGCAAAGCAGAACTCTGGCTGCAATTAAGACCCGGAACCGACAGTGCGCTTGCCCTGGCGTTTTTAAATGTGATTATTGAAGAAGAGCTGTATGATGCTGCATTTGTAAAAAAGTGGACGCACGGTTTTGATGAACTTGCCCTACAGGTAAAATCATTCACACCGGAAAAAATGTCCAGACTCACCTGGGTTCCGGCCGATCTCATCCGCAAGGGCGCAAGGCTTTATGCAAAATCCAAACCTGCTGCCATTGGATGGGGAAACCCCATCGAACAAAACCGGCACTCTTTTGACATCTGCCGCAGCCTTGTCTGCCTGATGGCCATTTGCGGGAACCTCGATGTTCCCGGGGGGAATATTCAGGCCAATGAACCTGATATCCTGGGTCTTGGCAAGTTTGTACGGGCCGACCTGATTCCTCAAAAAAGAAAGGAAATGATTCATGCCCATCACCACACCATACCGGGCCTGATGACGGTTCCGCCTGCCTATCTTAAAAAAGCCATTTTGCAAGGCATCCCCTATCCGGTCAAAGGGGCTTATTTTCAGTGTACCAATCCGATGCTTGGCTATGCCGACAGCAAGCAAACATTTGATGCTTTGATGAAGCTCGATTTTTTTGCCGTGTCCGAGCTATTTATGACCCCCACTGCTTTGCTTGCAGATGTGGTTCTTCCTGCAGCCACCCATTTTGAATTCAACGATCTCGGTCATTACGGCCTGGGTCACGGCTGTATTTTATCCAGACCAAAAGTGGTCGATCCGCCGGAACAGTGCCGGCCGGATATTGAAATATTAAATGAGCTGGGGAAATCAATCACCGACGAAAAATACTGGTATAAAGACTATAACGAACTTTTAGATGCGGTCTTAGAGCCTACCGGGATGAATTTTAACCGTTTCGCTGAAAAAGGATATTTAAAAAGCCCGGATAAATTTAATAAATATGAGTCTAACGGATTTCGCACTCCCAGCGGAAAAGTGGAGCTGACCTTGAGCCGGGCGGAAAAGCTGAATGTGTCTCCTTTGCCTCAACTTGACGACGATTTTAAACAAGATCCGGAATACCCCCTCATATTAACCAGCTGTAAAAGCCGGTATTATCTTCATTCATCCTATAGATGGGTTAACAAGTTAAGAAAGCTCGAAAATGACCCCACCACCTTGATTCATCCTGAAACCGCAAAAAAACATGGCATCAAAGAAGGCGATGAAATAGTTATTGAAACCCGCTGTGGCCGGATCACCCAGTTTGCCCATCTGACCGACACGATTCACCCTGATGTCGTTTTGGCAGCTTACGGCTGGTGGTTTCCTGAAGCTGATATTAAAACCGGGTATGGGTGGAAAAAGTCGAACTTCAACATGCTGACATCCACCGATAACATAGGCAAGGAATTCGGCACTCCCAATCTAAAAGGGATTTCATGCAAAATCAGCCGAAAGTGATCTTTAAAAAAGAGAATTTGTTAAAATTTAAGGATAATGTGAAAAGGTATGAATTATAAAGCTCGGTAAGGTGCTCTCAGAAACCGGTACAAAATGTTTTGCATGGGCTCTGATTCCCAACCAGTTTCACCTTTTACTGCGCACCCGTGCTTGTCCACTTTCCACTGTTATACGCAGGCTGCTCTCTGGCCAGGCAATGAACTTTAACCGTCGAAATCGTCGATGAGGCCATTTTTTTCAGAACCGTCCCGGAAGTCCGTTTTATCTTTTTCGGTGTATCTCATCATGACAAACGGTACATACGGTAATGAGATTGCTTTCCGTGTTCTCACCGCCTTGCGCATGGGGTTTTCTATGATGTAATTCTAAATGGCGAGGGTCGGATCGATTCCACTCTTCATGGGACCATTTGCAAACAGTGCATTTATAATCGTCCCTCCGAAGAACATTTCTTTTAACAGGATCTGGAATGTGACGATCATGTTCAGGGCTTTGGCGATCCGCCTCAAGGAGATAGACTCCTACTTCAAGATCAGGACGTCCTGTGTTTTGGGTAACAATCGGCCAACCATATTCAGTTCGTAATTCTCTGACTCGTCTTGCCCATTCCGATCGATCTTTTGCCAGATACTTCAACTCCTCCCCTGTAACTTTCTGGCCTACATTGCATCTCAAATATTTTAAAATCTTGTCTCGAACGGCAATGTTTTCCCTTCTTATTTCGTTTGCTAAATGCCAACGATGAGCCGCACCCCTGTCCTGCTCGGTAGAAAGCAAAATATAATCAGAAGGCCCCATGGATGTTATATCAACATTGGGAAGCGGAAATTCATTCTCCTCCGCCATTTGCTTTGCTGTCAGTCCACTTGCGATTGACCAACCAAATTGGACTTTAAGTTCACGAACTCTTCTTGCATATTCTTGGATACCTGAAACGACGAGCAATTCATCTCCACTGATTATATCCCTTTGATATTTCTTAAAATAATGAAGTATTCTATCCCGTGCGCTTCGTGCTGTAGTGGAAGGAATTAAAGATTTCCCCAAATCGCGTAAATGATGAAAACAGGGAACAAGAGAAAGGACTTTTTTTCGTAAACTGTCGGATTTTAATTCCTGTTCAAAGTTGGTTAATAACTCTTGCAGCTGTTTTCTGATTTCTTCAGATTTCATGTGTAAGATTTTTTTATTTTCCTTTACCTTTGAGAAACGAAAGGAGCTTGTTTTTTAACTGATCTATGTCATTAACTTCGCACGTCCAAACAACTAAGACATCCCAACCTAATTTTTTCAAATTTCTAATGTTTACTTTATCTCTTTCAATATTTTTATCCAATTTTTCATGCCAAAATTTTTTATTGGTTGCAGGTCGCTTAGATCGTCGGCAATCTTTATGGCCATGCCAAAAACAACCATTGACAAAAATAGCTTTTTTATACTTAGGTAATATTATATCTGGCTTCCCGGGCAAATCACTCCTATAAAGTCTAAACCTATATCCCATATTGTGGAGCAAAGAGCGAACTATTAACTCAGGTTTGGTGTTTTTGCCGCCTATACGCGACATAATTTGACTTCGTTTTTCTCGTAAGAAGACATCCATTGTTCATGTTTTTGCATTAGTGTCCGGTTAAAATTTTATAAAAGCTTCTAACTAATTAATATAATACGATTTAGTGACGATATCAAGAGGGATCGATTTGAAATCAGCTTATTAGGCCTGATATTCCTTTCGTAG